>JAYWEG010000176.1:0-10192 GCA_043779445.1 Bacteroidota bacterium | reverse complement strand
AGAAGCCAACAAAACCCAAAAACAATATCTGTAAACATTGCAAATTATTTCGCTGACAAAACAAATACGGATACCAGTGTAGAAGATAAAGTCGAACTCAAAAGAGTACAACAACAATATAATGATGGAGCAGATTGGCTAAATGTTTGTTCATCAGTAAGAAATGGAGTTGCAGCAATTTTTGCGTTTATAATTCCATTTATAGCTTTTAGAACCAATAGAAAAATAACTCACATGATTTGTTTGATAATTGGTGGATTGGGATTAATTTCTATTTATTTTATCACAAATCCAACACTAATTATTGTATCAATGGGAATGGTCGGTGTGGCTTGGGCAAGCATTCTTTCCATGCCATATGCAATGTTGTCTAATTCGCTTCCAGCTAACAAAATGGGCTATTTTATGGGAGTTTTTAACTTTTTTATTGTAATTCCACAAATTGTTGCAGCAAGTATTTTAGGATACTTTACGATTCATTTTTTTGATGCCAATACTCTAAACACTGTTGTATTAGGTGGCTGTTCCATGATTTTGGCAGGATTTTTAACCCTACTTGTAAAAGACGAAGAAAACGAATAAATTATAATGAAAAAAGCATTCATATTCGACCTAGACGGCGTAATTGTTGATACGGCAAGATATCATTTCTTGGCTTGGCAAAAACTCGCACAAGAATTAGGTATTGAATTTACACCTGAACACAATGAAGAATTGAAAGGCGTTTCTCGCGTTCGTTCTCTCGATATTATATTAGAATTAGGAAAAGTAACCGCCTCGCAAGAAGATAAAAATCGTTGGCTCGTACAAAAAAACGAAGATTATTTGGCGTATTTGGTCAACATCGACCAATCGGAAGTTTTGCCAGGCGTCATGCCAATTTTGCAATTCTTGAAAGAAAAAAATCAGCCAATTGCTTTGGGTTCTGCAAGTAAAAATGCTAGACCAATTCTCCAAAAAGCTGGAATTATTCATTATTTCGATGTTATTGTTGATGGAAACGATGTTACAAATGCTAAGCCTGATCCCGAGGTTTTCATGCAAGCCGCAAAATTACTCGGAGCAACTCCCGAAAATTCAATTGTTTTTGAAGATTCGGTTGCTGGAGTTCAAGCGGCAAACATTGCCAATATGACAAGTATTGGAATTGGCGAAGAATCCATTTTGCACGAAGCGAAATACATTTTCAAAGATTTTACTCATATGGATACGAGTTTTATTGAAGCACAAATAGGTTAAAATAGTTTAAAGTTTCACGTTTAAAGTTCCCCAAACCTGAAACTTTAAACTTTAAACAAAAAAACAAATTTTTAAAATGAACCAAGATTATATTAAACCAGACAATTGGTCCATCATCGAAGAAGGATTTGACCGAGAAAGCGTAAAATCATCCGAAAGTTTATTTTCTATAGGCAATGGAGCGATGGGACAACGTGCCAATTTTGAAGAAACCTACACTGGCGAAACTTTTCAAGGAAGTTACATCGGCGGCGTTTATTATCCAGACAAAACCAAAGTGGGATGGTGGAAAAACGGTTATCCAGAATATTTTGCAAAAGTATTGAATGCTCCAAATTGGATAGGAATTGATATTGAAATCAACAACGAAAATTTTGATTTGAATACTTGCCTGACTGTAAATAATTATCGTCGTGAGTTGAACATGCAACAAGGTTGGTACAATCGATCGTTCGAAGCGACTTTGCAAAACGGAACCGAAATTTCAGTTAACGTGCGTCGTTTTCTGTGTATGGATTTGGATGAAGTTGGCGTGATTAATTACGAAATTACACCTATCAACAAAGATGCGAAAATCGTTTTCAAACCTTATGTTGATGCTGGAGTTTCTAATGAGGATGCCAATTGGGAAGAAAAATTCTGGGAAATTCAAGATTTGAAACATTCCAATAATGATGCCTTTGTAACGGCAAGAACATTCAAAACCAATTTTATTGCGACAACTTTCATGCAAAACAGTATTTTGTTGAATAATGAAAATCTAAATTTGAATCCTGCAAATATTGAAACTGGAAAAGATAAAATTCAATTTCAGTATGAAGTTGCTGTTGCAAAAGGTGAAAAAGTTGCCATACAAAAAATTGGTGGTTATACCGTTTCTTTCAATCACGGAAATACCATAACAGCAGCCGAAAACAATATCAAATTGGCATTGAATAAAGGTTACCAAAACTTGTTGCAAGACCAAATCAATGCTTGGGCAAAAATTTGGGAAATGTCCGACATCACCATCGATGGAGATGTGAAGGCGCAACAAGGCATACGTTTCAATATTTTTCAATTGAATCAAACCTATTCTGGTAAAGATTCTCGACTGAATATTGGACCAAAAGGTTTCACTGGCGAGAAATATGGCGGTTCGACCTATTGGGATACCGAGGCCTATTGCATACCGTTTTATATGGCAACCAAAGACCAACAAGTGGCTCGTAATCTATTAACATACAGATACAATCAATTAGACAAAGCTATCGAAAATGCTAAAAATAATTTAGGATTTACAAATGGTGCAGCCTTGTACCCAATGGTTACGATGAATGGCGAAGAATGTCATAACGAATGGGAAATCACACACGAAGAAATCCATCGAAATGGTGCGATTGCTTTTGCTATTTTCAATTATTACAGATATACTGGCGATTATTCTTATATTCCAGAAAAAGGATTGGAAGTTTTAATCGGGATAGCACGATTTTGGCACCAAAGAGCGAGTTTTTCGACCAATAAAAATCAGTACATGATTCTTGGCGTAACGGGTCCAAACGAATACGAAAACAATGTAAACAATAATTTTTATACCAATTATATCGCCAAATGGTGCATTGATTATGCACACGAACAAATCAAAAAAGTATCGTTAGAATTTCCGCAAGATCACAAACGCATCATCGAAAAAGTAAAACTTTCGGATGCTGAATTGCAAGAATGGAAAAAAGTGGCAGATAACATGTACTTTCCAAAATCGGAAGAGCTTGGAATTTATTTGCAACAAGACGGTTTCTTGGATAAAGATTTAGTAAAAGTTGCCGATTTAGATAAAAGCCAACGACCAATCAACCAAAAATGGTCTTGGGATAGGGTTTTGCGTTCGCCATACATCAAGCAAGCCGATACTTTGCAAGGATTTTATTTCTTCGAAGATCATTTCACGAAAGTAGAGTTAGAGAAACATTTCGATTTTTATGAGCCATTTACAGTGCACGAAAGTTCGTTGTCGCCTTGCGTCCATTCTATTCAAGCGGCATTGTTAGATAAAATGGACATGGCATATACTTTCTACTTGCGAACTTCGCGTTTAGATCTTGATGATTATAACAAAGAAGTTGAAGAAGGTTGTCACATCACGTCAATGGCTGGAACTTGGATGAGTATTGTGGAAGGTTTTGGCGGCATGCGTGTCAAAAACGATGCACTGCATTTCTCGCCAAAAATCCCAAAAGAATGGAAAGGTTATACATTCAAAATTAATTTCAGAAACCAAATATTGAAAGTTTCCGTTTCGCATCAAGAAACTACTTTCTCACTTGAAGGAAATGCTGATTTGAATGTATTTGTAAACAATAAACAAATTTTGGTTGAACCAAATAATTTGGTCGTGGTTTAATAATTAATTATTGTCCAAAAATATTAAGGTATTAAGTTTCGTTAAGTTTTTTCTTAATTTCTTAATGCCTTAAATTGTTTAAAAAGAAAAAAACAAATGAAAAATTTATTTTTATTACTATTATTTTTATTTCCATTAATGACACAAGCTCAATTATTGCCCAAAGTTTCGTCAGGAACTATCGAACGAATCGAGGATTTTAAATCAAAATTTATCGATAATCGAATGATTGATATTTGGTTACCAGAAAATTATTCTTCCAAAAAAAAATATGCAGTTTTATATATGCAAGATGGGCAAATGTTATTTGATCCAACTACAACTTGGAACAAACAAGCTTGGGAAATTGATGGGGTTGCAACTAAATTAATACATGAAAACAAAATTAAAGAAACCATAATTGTAGGCATTTGGAACGGCGGAAAAGTGCGTCATGCAACTTTTTTTCCGCAAAAACCTTATGAAAGTTTAACTATTGAAGAACATGTATTAGTTACCAAAAAATTGCAAGAAAAAGGCAGAACTACTGAAGTTTTTACACCAAATTCTGACAATTATTTGAAATTTATTGTTCAGGAATTAAAACCATATATCGATAAAAAATATTCAGTTTATACCAATCCAGAAAACACTTTTATAGCTGGAAGTAGCATGGGCGCATTGATTTCGATATATGCCGTTTGCGAATATCCCGATGTTTTTGGTGGAGTTGCGTGCTTATCGACTCATTGGCCTGGAAGTTTTGAAACCGAAAACAATCCAATTCCAAATGCTTTTTTTAAATATTTAGAAAGCAATTTACCAAATCCAAAAAACCATAAAATATACTTTGATCATGGCGACCAAACTTTAGATGCAATGTATCCAGCTTTACAAAAAAAGGTCGATGAAATAATGATAAAAAAAGGCTTCTCCGAAAAAAATTGGATGACCAAATTTTTCCCAGGAAAAGATCATTCCGAAAAATCTTGGAACGAACGATTGCCTATTCCAATTGAATTTTTATTGAAAAAAGAATTATGAAAAAAATCTTATTATTATTAATCCCAATTTTTTCATTTGCACAAAACCCTAATCGAAAATTCGAGAGTTTCAAAGAAACCAGCAATTCTTTAGAAATCAATGTTTCTGATGGGCAATATATTCTGAAAACGTATTCAGATAAAATAATTGAAACCACTTTTTTGCCAAAAGGCGAAGTTTTTAATCCAATATCGCACGCTGTTGTTTTAAATCCAAAAAACGGAATTTCCAAAGTTACTGATTCTGAAAATATAATAAATATTACAACTTCAGGAATAATTGTAAATGTACAAAAATCTCCATTCAAAATTTCTTACCTATTTAAAGGAAAAGAATTATTATCAGAAAAAACAGGTTACATCAAAAAAGATTCAACCGAAATATTAGATTTTAACCTCGACAAAACCGAAATTCTTTATGGTGGCGGAGCAAGAGCCATCGGAATGAACCGCCGGGGAAACCGTTTGCAACTCTATAATCGTGCAAGTTATGGCTACGAAACCCGAGCAGAATTAATGAATTTTACGATGCCAATTGTCATGTCGTCAAAAATTTATGCCATTCATTTTGACAATGCACCGATCGGATATTTAGATTTAGATTCCAAAAAAGACAATTCTTTACAATATGAAATCGCAATTGATAAAGAATTTGCGACAGCAAATACAAATGAAGAAAAGCGATTCTATTCTTCCGATAAAAAGCAAATAGAAAATCAGAATAAAACTATTTCTGGCAGAAAAACCTATCAAGTAATTGCTGGCGATTCTTGGGAAGATTTAATTTCTAATTATACCGATTTGACAGGAAAACAACCTTTGCCAGCACGTTGGACTTTAGGAAATTTTTCTTCACGATTTGGTTATCATTCGCAAGAAGAAGTCGAAAAAACCATTCGTAAATTCAACGAAGAAAATATTCCTGTCGATGCCATAATTCTAGATTTATATTGGTTTGGTAAAACCATAAAAGGCACCATGGGCAACTTAGATTGGGACAAAGATAATTTCCCAAATCCAACCAAAATGATTGCCGATTTGAATGAAAAAAACATCAAAACTATTCTAATAACCGAACCATTTGTGCTTTCAACATCGAGCAAATGGGAAGAAGCAGTTGATAAAAAAGTTTTAGCGGTTGACAAATCAGGAAATCCAGCCAAATTCGATTTTTACTTTGGAAACACTGGAATAATAGACATTTTTAAACCCGAAGGAAAAACTTGGTTTTGGAATATTTATAAAAATCTAATTAATAAAGGTTGTGGAGGATTGTGGGGCGATTTGGGCGAACCAGAAGTTTTTCCGTCAAGCGCAATAACGGCTGGTGGCAAAGCCGATGAAGTCCATAATATTTACGGTCATAATTGGGCAAAATTAATTCAAGACGGTTATAAAACCGATTTTCCAAAAGTGAGACCTTTTATTTTGATGCGTGCTGGAAGTTCTGGTTCTCAGCGATTTGGAATGATTCCATGGTCTGGCGACGTGTCTCGTTCTTGGGGCGGTTTGCAATCTCAAACCGAAATTGCATTGCAAATGGGAATGCAAGGAATGGGATACATGCACAGTGATCTTGGCGGATTTGCAGGAGATTATTTCGATAATGAATTATACATACGTTGGCTGCAATACGGTGTTTTCCAGCCTATTTTTCGTCCTCACGCTCAAGAAGAAGTGGCGTCAGAAGCCGTTTACAAAGATATAGTAACCAAAGCTAAAGCAAAAAAAATTATCGAATTACGTTATCAAATGTTGCCATATAATTATACTTTGGCATTCGAAAATAATCAAAAAGGAATTCCGTTAATGCGACCATTATTTTTCGAAGAGCCTACAAATTCAAAACTTTTTACTGTTTGCGAAAGTTATTTGTGGGGAAATGATTTTCTTGTTACTCCAATTACAAAATCTAATATAAAAACAAAATCAATTTATTTTCCTAAAAATAACAATTGGTTCGATTTTTATTCCGATAAAAAATATTTGGCTGGAACGACAACTTCTGTAAAAATTTCAGAAGATTATATTCCAACATTTGTTCGTGGCGGAAGTTTTATCCCGATGATTAAAACCATTCAAAACACTTCTAATTATTCGTTAACAAATTTCGATTTACATTATTATTTTGATGAAAAAACTACAAAATCATCTGGAAAATTATACAATGATGATGGAATAACTCCAAATGCTTTTGAGAAAGGTGAATTTGAAATCTTGAATTTCGGTAGTAAGGTCATTAACAAAACTATTACAATTAAATTGAATATAGAAACTGGAAAAAGTTTCGTCAGTTCAGATAAAAATGTAAATTTGATACTTCATAACTTAAAACCAAAAACAATTTTAATTGACGGAAAAAGGATTCCATTTAAAATAAATAAAACTATGATAGAAATTCCTTTTATTTGGTTGAAATCGAGTTTAAAAGAAATCAAAATTATGTTTTTCTAATTTTTTATTTAACCAATATGTTAAAGATTTTTATTACTTTTATTTGTATTATTTTCTTGTTTGTTTTTTCAAGTTGCTCCACAACGGGAAAGATTACCGCAATGAAACCTGAGCCAGATGATGCGTCACCTTTGGTTTATGAAAATTCCTATTCCTACATCAATATTCCAGTTTCGATTAAACTAAAAGATATAGAAAACAAAACCAATACTTTGTTAACCGGAATGATTTATGAAGACAAAGATATCGAAGATGATGATATTGAAATGACCGTTTGGAAACAAGCTCCAATTTCGATCACAAATCAAAATGGGAAGATAAAAACTGTTTTACCCCTAAAAATAATTGCAAAATATCGTTATGGTGTCAAAAAACTTGGTGTTGATTTGCGAGACACAAAGGAATTTAATTTGAATGGTGTCATCACACTTTTGAGTGAAATGAAATTATCTAACTGGAAAGTCAATACAATAACTAAATTAGAATCAATAGATTGGAATGAATCTCCAACCATGTTGATATTTGGGAAAAATATGCCAATTACCTATTTGATAAATCCAGCAGTAAAGATTTTTAGTTCAAAAATTGAAAAGAAAATTGACGAAAGCATTTCGAAATCAATGGATTTTAAATCTAATGTAATTGATGCTTTACAAAAAATAAGTACACCTTTTCAAATGAATGAAGCCTATTCGAGCTGGTTGCGAATTGTTCCTTCAGAATTGTATTCTACTGATGCTAAAATCATCAAAGAAAACATAACAATGCAAATGGGAATGAAATGTTTTATGGAAACTTTAATTGGGAGTCAACCAGAGAACAAATTCGATAAAACTAAAATTCTTTTAAAAAATGTTCTTACAATGCCAAACGAGGTTTCGGCAAATATTGTAGCTGTTTCTAGTTATGCTGATGCTTCGTCAATTATGACACGTAATTTTGCTGGTCAAGAATTCGGATCAGATTCGAAAAAAGTAAAAGTTCAAAACGTTTCTATTTGGCACAAAGCGGGTAAAATGATTATTGCTTTAGATGTTTTGGGTAGTGTAAATGGAACTATTTATTTATCTGGTTTTCCACAATACAATGCACAAACAAAAGAAATATTTTTTGATCAATTAGATTATGCTTTAGATACAAAAAGCACTTTGATGCGAACAGCAAATTGGTTAGCACAAGGATTAATATTGAAAAAAATCCAAAAAAGTTGTCGTTATTCTATTGTTCCAAATTTAGAAGAAGCTAAAAAAAATATGGCAACCTATCTCACAAATTATTCACCAATGCCTGGAGTTTTTGTCAACGGAAAAATTGAAAACATAGATTTTCAAAAAATTCAGTTGACCAATAAAGCAATTATTGCATTTATAAAAGTTAATGGAAATGTAAATATAAATATTGATGGTTTAAAGTAATTTTATTTAACCCAACTCGAATACATAACATAGTTTGTAGAAATTCTTTCAATTTCTCCTGCAAAATCTGATTGATCAATGTCTTTTACTTTTTTAGCTGGAACTCCTGCCCAAATACTTCCGGATTCAATAATTGTGTTTTGAGTCACTACAGCACCCGCTGCAACAATCGAATTAGATTTCACAATACAATTATCCATAACAATTGCTCCCATGCCTATTAAAACATTGTCTTCGATTTCGCAACCATGTACAATGGCATTATGACCAATAGAGACATTATGGCCAATTTTAGTGGCATGTTTTTGGTAGGTACAATGGATTACCGCACCATCTTGAATGTTTACTTTGTTTCCAATTTCAATTCGATTTACATCACCTCGAATTACTGCATTATACCAAACGCTACAATTTTTTCCAAAAGTAACTTCTCCAATTATGGTAGCGTTCTCTGCTACAAAGCAATCTTCTGGGATTTGAGGAGTTTTTCCGTTTACCGTTTTTACTAACATAAGAATAAAAAAATCCCGACGAATCGGGATGAATTATAATTTTAATTAACTGCAGGACAATTACAGTGATATCTTTCTCTTTTACAGAATAAGTTTGCTCCAAGAGTAATCTGATGAAATCCTCCTCCTGCAAAATTTAGATTTGTGTTTAGGTAAGAATAAGTGTAAGCAAACATAAATTGTTTATAATTTGCACCAACAATAGGAGTAATGTATTGTAATTTTTGGGTTTCTACAAATGCACCATTCAAATATTGTGCTCCGTCAAGACTTCTTCTATAGGAAACTCCGCCCCAAAGTTTTCCAAAATCCATTGTTTTATAGACTTTTAAATTAAAATCAAAAGTTTTTTCTTTTGTAGAATTTACATATTGAAACATAATCGATGGCTCAATTAAAAGTCCTGGCTCGTTCCCGAAAGTATATCCTGTATTAAAAACAAATCTTTTTAAATCAACAGGTTCGAATATGGTATAAATTTTTCTTTCAGAACCTAATACATTTTTTAAAGTAGCATGAAGATAGAAGTCTAATAAATTATAAGATAGGCCTAAATCAATATTAAAATAGGAAGCATTTTGAACAATTCCACCAACTATAGGTTCAAAGGCTGTATTATTTATTAAAAAATCTGACTCATCTAACTGGCTTTGGCTAAATCCTACATTTACTCCAAAAGACAATTGGTTTAAATCTATTTCGTCTCGAGAAAACATCAAATGATGCGCATAGGATAGTTTGGCACCTTTTTGAGAGTGATAACCATTTTTATCATTAAATAAAATAATACCAACTCCATCTTTTTCGCCAGCGGACATATTGAAACTCGCTGTTTGCAATGCGGGAGCATCTTTTTGACCAAACCATTGTTGTCTGGCAGTTAATCTCAATTTTGCACAATTTGCAGCACCAGCCATCGAAGGGTGAATTAAATAATAATTATCGGACAAGTAATCTGAATATACAGGTAAAATCTCTTGAGCAATCGAAATTTTATAAATAAATAATACTACAATAATAAAAATCTTCTTGAAATTCATTTTAATCTATCTTTTTAATGAGAAATTTGCTTTAAAAACTTTGGATACATTTTGTTCCAGATATTCGACAGAGAACCAATAATCGGTTGACAGTTGTGGTTCTCCATTAAAAGTTCCATCCCAACCT
>JAYWEG010000175.1:0-10206 GCA_043779445.1 Bacteroidota bacterium | reverse complement strand
TTAATTTTTGGTCAACCTATCTTAGGACGGTACAATATTGAGCAAAATCGAAACAATTTCAGGCATTGGGCAGAAAACTGCTATATCATTGTTGGTGGTTAACCGACGGATTTACAAGGTTCGAAAGTGCGGCACAATTATTATCGTTTTGCGGATTATCGCCCACGATAAGGCAGTTTGGCACGAGCATTAACGGGCGTTCACGCATTACTAAAATCGGAGATGCCAAGCTTCGGAACCTGCTTTTTATGTGCAGTTTCACTGCATTTAAACATAATAAAGCATGCAAAGCTATTTTTGAACGGATAACCAAACAAGGAAAAAGTAGAAAACTGGCACTCATTGCGGTGTGTAATAAACTACTAAAACAGGCATTCGCAATAGCAAAATCGGGGGTTGAATACAATGAAAACTATAGAAGTAAATTGCAAACGGCTACTTAATTTTTCTTTTGAAGAGAAAGTAAATAAATTTTACTTTCCCCTCCCAAGACTAAATTTGGTTTCCAACACGAAACTAGGGAAAAATAATTTGAAAATAAATGCTTTTTTATTTGTTTTTTAGCACAGTTCTTTGTTAACTGATGTTATTTTATTGAATAGTTTGTTCCTGGTCCGATTCCGTGTTTTTGGATTAAGTTTTTTTCTATCAAATCTGGTAATATTCTTTTAATGGTTGGACTTGGTATTCCTAATTTTTTAGCAATCTCTCCAGATTTGCAACCAACATTGTTCCCAATGAAAGTTAATATAGATTTTTCTCTTGGTGATAATTGAATCTCAATTCCGCTTTGTTCTAATTTTTGCATTAATTGTTCTTGAATATTTTTAAGTGCGTCGAAAAAGAAGTTTCCCCAATCACTTACGTTTTCATTTGGTCTTTGGCTCTGACAACTCATTAAAACTCTATAATATTCAGGCTTTCTGTTTTCGATTTCGTGTTCAAAACTAACGTATTGAATCCAATTATAGCCATTTTTTAGTAATAAAAATGATGAAATTAATCTACTTAATCTTCCGTTTCCATCTTGAAAAGGATGAATACTTAAAAACTCGTATGTAAACAACGAGCATTTTACAAGTGGATGAGTTGTTAAATCATTATTGTACCAATTTACCAAATTTTCCATCGCATTTTCAGTTGCAAATCCCGCTTCTGTAGTTTGAAAAACTATTTGTTTTGTTCCATCTGGATAATTTGCTTCAACAGCGTTGCTATGTTGCTTATACTTTCCTTTATGCCATTCATCTTTTTTGTTGTGTTTCATTAAGATATTATGCAAATTTTTCAGACTGTTTTCTGAAATTTCAATATCATTATATGATTCAGAAATTATATCGAAAGCGTTAAAATAGCCTACAACTTCTTGAGAATCTCTATCTTCTAATTTTGAAATATCTATTTCTTTCAGCAAAACAGTTACTTCTTCATCGCTCATTTTTGAGCCTTCGATTCTTGTTGATGCTCCAACGCTTCTTACTGTTGCAATTGATTTTAGTTGTTTTAAACTTTGACCTTCTTTTTTTTCAATAGTTGTCCAAGAAGCATCAAATCTGTCAATTTGACTAATTATGTTAATCAATTTCCAATCTATATTAATTTTGAAGTTATATACGTTGTTTTCCATTTTGCAAATATAAAAATATTTTTTAAATGATTCGATTTGATTCGATTTTATACGGTCGTGATTCGATAATGGCAGTTAACAACGTCTTGTGGCTTGGCGTCAGTTGGTCCCGATAGCTATCGGGATGGTAAGCAAAATGTATGTATTAAAGACCGAACTTCCAAGTACAAAACCAACCTATAAGTTTGCCTAAAACCCCAATTGCGCCACCCGAGCCTGCAAGAGCGAACAGGCGAAGCAAACCGCTGTTGGCAGATCGGTTGTTTTAATATTGATATTTTGTAATTCTAATACAACTTTATAATACTAGATAATTTATTTTAAAACGGTCAATTCTAAATAAATAGAAACTAATTTCTTGATGGAACTTCAAAAGGTGCGTCAGAACCTCCGAAATATTCATATTTTTTAGGAATAAATATATGTTTATTATCTAAATTTTCAATTTTTAATATATTTTTCCTTTTTTTATCAAAGTAAATTTTAAACGTATAAATATATTCAATAATCATTATATCATTTTTAATATCAAAATTATATTCATAATCTCGTTGAGAATCGATGACATTTCTATCTTTTAATTCTAAACCTTTTTTAAGTTGAATTTTATTTTGATTAAAGTTATTCTGAAGCATACATCTTTTTTTTATCAAATCAAACTGAATTGTTTCTCTGAAATTTATATATGGTAAGATAAGTGTATCTTTTGTTTCCCAAAAAAATGCTAATTCAGGTTTGATACCTTTTGCGAGTAAAATTTCAATTTCAGTTTTATTTTTTGGAATTTCCTTTAATCTTTGCCCAAAAGCAATAAAATTAAAGTTTAATATTATTAATAAAATTATAATTTTCATTGTTATTTGTTTTTTAGTTATTTTTTTCTGTTTTCTGTCACTCGAAAGTGACGCACAATGTCTCGTGGCTTTGCGTCAGTTGAGGATTTAATTAGCAAAATGTATGTATTAAAGACCGAACTTCCAAGTACAAAACTAGAGAAAAAATAATTTGAAAATAAATGCTTTTTTATTTGTTTTTTAGCACAGTTCTTTGTTAGCAGATAGTGGCTTTATTTAGTTATTTATATTTAATAAGTTCATAACAATTCATTATAATTCCGCATTCAAATTGGGTATGCTTTAGCCAAATTATTTTCATTTTTATTGTTTTTATATTGTTTTAATATTTTTTTTAATCAAGTTATAATCTTCCATATTTAAATTTCGTAATCCTAATTTATAATGCGGATTTAATAGATTATTAGGATTAATCTCTAATGTCAATTCTTCATTAACAAAATTACTAATTGATTTAAAGTAATACATTTCAAAATCTGTTTTTTGATCTCCTTTTTCTTTTATGTAAAAAGGTCCTTCATAAATTTTAAGATAATTTGTAAAATACATATAAACAATATCTTCACCAAAGAAAAAACGTACAAATGAGATTTGATCATTTCTATCTATGAATCCTTTCGTAGAGTGAGACCTAACTTTTATGTCTTTTGTACTTAGCAATAAATTTACATCTTCCACATTTACGGGATTTGGTAACTTTATTGCCGCCCAATATCCTAAAAATGGAAGAGAACATAATAGTATTTGGTGTAAAGTATTTACATAATTTAAATATATTATCATATATTCATTTTTGCGCCCAAAATATGATAACCCATTATTAAAACCAATAAATAAAAATATTGATAAAATACAATATAGAGCAGGTCGGTTAGCCTGTTTAGAAAACTTTATCATTATTTATCAGTTTTTATCAATTTTGTTATTTATATCGTGTTTTTTTGCCATTTCTGCCAACGTCTTGGCGCTTGGCGAGGTGGGGATTAAGGAAGCGTAAATATTGTATCAAAGACTAAACTTAGCAACTACAAAACCATCTTTAAATTAAGCCTAAAACCCCAATTCCGCTGTTGGCAGATAGTGCCTTTATTTAATTCGGTTTATGATTTTCCAAATATTCTCTTGGCGTTACAATTTTAGTTTCTTTGTAAGTTGGAAATATAAAATCTGTTGTATTTCCAGTTATTACAAAATCGGCAACACATTCATCTGCAAGTTCTAAAACCTTATTATCATCAGCGTCAGAAATTAAGTTCAATCTTATTTTCGGCTTGAACATTGTTGCTTTCGTTTCAATTTCCACAAGTAATGCTTCTGCTCGTGAGAAAAAATCGTGAAATCTTGCAAACTTTTCTCTTCTTAATACGTCATAATATTCAGCCATTAATTCTTCTGAAACACACATTTCTGTTTTGTCCTCGATAAAAAGTTCGTTTACGATTGTGTAAGGATAACTTTTCTGAATTAATGAAGAAATAATTACATTTGTATCAATTACGATTCTTTGCATCTTTTCTAACCGCTATTACTTCATTTGTAATTTCGTCCATTGTCATTTTAGAAAGCCCATATTTTTCAGCAAGTTCTATGCACTTACTCAAATTCTGCCTAGTTAATTCTTTACTTACAATGTCTACAAAATCAGTAAAATTTAATTTACTATCTTTTATTCCGAATTTGTTAAATTCTAAGTCTGATATTGATACGCTTAATGTTCTCATTTTCTCAATCTTTTTTCAAAATTACAAAAATAATTTCTTTTTTAATTTATAGTTTTCTTTTTTACGATTTTTTTGGGCATTTCTGCTAACTCCTAATAGACGCAACTCTATTTTTAAGCGTTTGTTTATTAGTTAGTTAAATACAATCTATTTAAAAAACGCGTTGCGTTTTTTAAATAGATTGTATTATTTTTTATCAAAAATTGCCATTTTTAATTAAATAATCTGATTTTAGGAAACCTATTCTCAAAAATCTGAGTCTACTTCACTCGAACCCAATATTGAGATCGACCAATTAATGAAAAACCAATGTAGCCTCTGACTTTTAGCTTGTCTTTGCTTTCTAAAGTTATCGTGCATTTGTAGGTTTTTCCGTTTTTTGGGTCTATAATTTTTCCACCACTATATTCCTCGTCCTCTTTTGTGAGTCCACGCAGAATTACCATTCCTTCGATGGGTTTATTTTTATCGGTTCCTGTGCATTCTTTGCAAATATCGTTTTTATGTTTTTCTTCGAAAATCTCTATAACTTTGCCATAAATTTTACCTGAATTTTCATAGATTTCGACTATCGATTTGGCTTGACCTGTTTCGTCGTCGATGGTTTTCCATTTTCCGATTACGGATTGCGAAAAAGTGGATGTGAAGAATAGAATTGCAAATGCTAGAATAAGATTTTTCATAATTTTGTGGTTTTTTAGCCCCGATAGTAGTGGAAATCCTTTTTTGAGGCGATTTTTTTCGCCTTAAAAAAGATTGTAACGTATAGCGGGATTGGCTTCAGATAAATAGTACTAATTGGTTTATAATTCTGGGTTTTGTTCGGGATGCCGTTTTAATTTGGCTATCGATGCGTCGAGCTCGAAACCCAAGAGCAATATCATGCAATTGATCCAAAGATAAAACATTACGATTAAAAGTGTCCCAATCGAGCCGTAAAGTTCGTTATATTTTGAAAATTTTACGACCCAAATTCCAAAAAAATATGAGGTGATGACGATTAACACCGTGGTGAATATGGTTCCTACGGTTATGAAAGATCTTTTTCGGGTTTGTTTGATTCCAAATTTGAACAAGGTTGCAATTACGATTATGATCATGATCAACACGAAAAGATATCGTCCGAATTGTATGAGTGAAATTTTATCGGAAATTCGTTCGGATAAGACGTCTTGAATGATTGTTTTTTGAATAATTACTTCGAAAATTATGATGGTTGAAACGGCTACTATCAAAATGAATGTCAACAACAACGACAAACAAAGTGCTACAAAATATTGACGGAAATAGGCACGTTTGATAGCTACATGTTGCGAGGTTTCGAACCCAGACATGATGGCATTGACGCCATTTGTCATTAGGAAAACAGAGAGTATAAACCCAGAGGAGAGTAATCCGGATTGACTGTTATGCAAAATATCATTGATAATATTTTCAATTGCTCCATAGGTATTTGGTGGTACTGCCTCTGAAACGAATTGCAAAAAATCGACTTGAAAACCTTGTATTGGTATGTATGGTATGAGGTTGAGAATGAATAGCGCAAAGGGAAAAAGTGCCATGAAAAAACTCCAGGAAACGGCTGCCGCCCGGTAACTCAACGATCCAGTTAATATTCCAGAAATGTAGAAATGTAGTAACTCATAGAGCGAAATTCCTTCCAAAAAAGGTAATTTAATACTTTTGAAAAAAGAAATTATTTTTTGTATAATCGTTGTTTTTTTTGTGTTGTATGTTTTCGTTCTATTCATTATTTTATAAAACAAAGTTAAACTCTATACGATTTCTGCGCTCAACCCCGCCTCTAAAAGCAAAGAACATTTTGGAGTTAGCTCTTTGAGACTACCCGTTTTGACAGTGCATTTTCCTTTGTAATGTACTAAAATTGCACATTGTTCTGCTTGTTCCACGGTGTGATCACAAACCATTATTAGTGTTTCAATAACATGGTCAAAGGTGTTGACATCGTCGTTGAAAAGTACGATTTCGTTGTTGAGATCTGTGGATTCTTGAACTTCTACTTCTTCTAAATAATCAGTTTCTGTTGTCATATTTTTTAGTTTACTGTTGCAGTCTCAATTTTCAGTTTTCTAGTTTAGATCGAAAACTGAGACTGAAAACTAATTCTTGTATTTAAGTGAAACCCAATTGTTTCTTTGAATTTTTTTAATGTATGTTAATCCTTTTTCGGTGCAAGAGGCATCTATAAACGGAATGTCTTCGTCGTAAAAACCACTAAACAAAATGATTCCGCTTGGATTCAAACAATCCACATAGGCTTGCATGTCGTTTAGTAGAATATTTCGGTTGATGTTCGCAATAATTAAATCGTATTTTTTGTCTTTTAGCAAACTTGCATCGCCTTCGTAAACCGAAATTTCTTTGCAGTTATTGCGTTCGGCATTTTCTATAGAGTTCAAATAACACCAATTGTCAATGTCGATTGCATCGATGGGTTTGGCGCCCTTCATTTCGGCTAGAATAGCTAAAATGGCAGTTCCGCAACCCATGTCGAGCGTTTTCATTCCGCAAACATCGGTCTCTAAAAGATGTTGGATCATCATGTGCGTGGTCTCGTGATGACCTGTTCCGAAACTCATTTTTGGTTCGATTACAATGTCGAATTCGGCATTTGTTTTTGGATGAAATGGTGCTCGAACATGGCAATTTCCTTCCACATCAATGGGTTCGAAATTTTTTTCCCATTCTTCGTTCCAATTTACTTGGTCAATTTCTTCTACTTTGTATGATATAATAAATTGCGGCGAATTTAGAATAAACAAATTTTCGAGAATATTTTCGTTCCACAATTGTTTTTGAATATATGCTGTGACGCCAAATTCACTTTCGACAAAACTTTCGAAAGGCAATTCGCCCAATTCTGCCACTAAAATTTCTGAACCTAGTTCTTTGGGTTCCACTGTGAAATGATATCCTAAATAAATGTTTGACATGCTAAAAATTTTTGCAAATATACTCTATTTTTTAATTGGTTTGGCATCTTTTGTTACTGCTACAATGACTCCAAAATCTCCATCAGTCTGATTCCAGTTTTGTGATGGCAAATAGGTTCGAGAAACAAAAGCATCGAAAAACAAAGCGTTTTTGCAACCCAAATCTTTGAAATATTTTGCGAAATCGTATAAATTAATTTCTTTTTTAGACATGGCAAAAACAACCGAATTGTTGGGCAACATTCCGACGCCATTCCTTATATTTACATTAGTAGAACCTTCTTTGAAACTCGGGTGAATTGCGCCATCGATAACCAACATAGGTCCAGATTGTGTGGCGTATTGTATGTTTTTATTTTCGAATTTTTCGGTTTGGCAAACTCCTGCAATATTGTCATTTGTGATGTAGAAAATTCCGTTTGGTTTTAAATAGAAATTACCATTTTGTGTTGTTGTATCGATGTTGACTTTAGTAATTTTATTTTCGATATACAACCCAACTGGAGTGTAACCTTTGTGATACATGCCACCATTGCATGCGAAAATCAATTCTTTTTTATTTGAATTTAACCACGATTTTAGGTTTGAAATACTTTTGAAATTGTTTTGTTTTTCATCTTTCCAAAACATTTTGATTTGTTGTTTTTTGGGATTTACAACATATTCTACAAAATCAGGATTTTGATTGATGCAGTTTTTAGAGTAAATTAAAAAAGTTGAAAAAAACAATAAAAGTAGCGCTGTTAACCAAACTTTAATTTTATGACTTGTAATCATCTTTAAAAGATTTTTTTGCATTTATAAATCAATAAATAATTAGAAATAAAACTACTATAGAAATTATTACGACGAACAACTCCTCATTTTTATCCGAATATTTATTTATAAAAAAAACAAATTCCAATGATTACAAAAAAGAGAAACCATTTAAGTACTATTTTTTTGATCGTAAAAATTTATTTCAAAGTTATAAATTAATATCAATATGAATCAAATAAATCACTATTTTCGTTAGCATAATTTACACATATAAAATGAAGAAAAATTTTATTGTTTTATTTTTAATATCGATTCTGTCTTCGAGTTGCAAGCACGAAAGCCACAAGGTTATTCGGTCGTTTTGTTTCTGGAAAACTTCAATGTCGTTCGATACCAAAGAAGATTCTTTAGCAAAACTAATGGATATAAAGCATTTTTATGTCAGATATTTTGATGTAGATTACAATCCTTTTAGCAAGCAGGCATTACCATTGGCATCAATTCGATATTTCAATTTCAAAGAAGTAAAATTCACACCAAGTGTTTTCATTACTAACGATGTAGTTCTGAAAAGCAGTAAAATTCAATTAGACACTTTGGCAAATAGAATTTTCGTTCGGGTGAATAGTATTTCTGATGGCTATTTTACTCAATCCGCAACTACATATGCCAATGAAATTGCTAATGCTGATTATGAAAAACAAAAAGGAGAAACCAAAACCAGAATGGATACCGAACCAATTATTGCCAAACGAAAACTCGAATTACAAAAAAACATTCAAGACATTTTGATAGATTGCGATTGGTCAGAAAAGTCTAAAGACAACTATTTTTACCTTTTAAAACAAATAAAAAACAAGTTTCCTGATTATAAAATCGAAGCAACAATTAGACTTTGGCAATATAAATATTTCGAAAAATCTGGAATTCCACCTGTTGATTCAGGTCTTTTAATGTGTTACAACATGACCAATCCCGAAAGTCGAACTACTGAAAATTCTATTGGAACCAATGATGATCTAGAAAAATACATCGTACACGACAAATACAAACTCAAACTCAATATTGCCTTGCCGCTTTATTCTTGGTCGTTGGTTTTTCGTGGTAATAAATTCAAAGGGATTTTGTCAAACGAAATCGATTTTACGAAAGACGAAACTGTTTTCAAGAAAACTGGCGAAAACAAATTCCTACTCCAAGACGATATTCGAATTGGGAATATGTATCTTAGAAATGGTGACGAAATTCGAATAGAAAAAATTTCTAATTCCGAAATCGAAGATATGATTTCGACATTGACCGACAAAATTAAAATAGATAAAACAACACGGGTTACCTTCTTTTCATTCGACAAAAAATACATTCACGATTATGGAACGCAAAACATTTCTAATTTTTTTACGCAATTTTAGCCTAACAATTTTGTTGGTTATGCCAGCAACTATTTTTTGCTGTGGTTGGTCAGAATCCTACGAAACATCTCGATTGGCTTTATTCAGATCTTCATTGCCAAGTTTCCAAAAATTAGACAAATACATTTATTCCTCTGATTTGTATATGGAAACGGGTCGAATTTCGCACCGAGATCAAGACATCAATTGCAAAGAATGGATTACTAAATTTGGCGGAGATATTAAATTAGAAGATGTATATGAGATTTTATATTCAACCGATTCAGATGTTTTTCAAAACGCGTTAGATTCAAATGTTTTACAAGAAAAATTCAAAGACAATACCTTTGTTAAAGCATTAATGCTTCCTGAAAATAAATCATTTTTAAAATATATTTCAATAGCAAAAAGATGCGAATTTAGTACTGAAATTGATGGGAAATGGGAAAATTGGGATTCTACTAATGAGAATGTTATTCTTGATGATGATAATCCAAATTTAGATAAAGAAATTGATAATCAAACCGATTCATTTTTGAAACAACGATATGCTTTTGTGAATTTACGTTCCTCGTTTTACGAACAAAACCCATCGAAAGTTCAGGATTTATATGACAAATATTTCAAAAATAATGCAACAACTATTTTATCAGAATGGGCAAAATATTATATGTCTTTGGGTCTGAAAAGCAAAACAGAAACTAACTATAATTTGAGTAAAATCTTAGTCAATTCTGATGACAAAGCCAATGCTTGCGTGCAACATTTTAATGATTCATTGGTAACACAAACTTTAGCACTTGCAAAAAACGATACCGAAAAAGGTATTATAAAATCGATTCCGTTACTATATAATCCTGCACCAACAATCGAAAATTTAAAAGAAATTGCCACTCTAAT
>JAYWEG010000174.1:0-4112 GCA_043779445.1 Bacteroidota bacterium | reverse complement strand
AGGGGAATCGCTTTCTCCTGTACTTCGGTCGGATTTTCAAATCCTAGATCTAAAATCGCCTTCAGTAACGATTCACTCAATCCTAATTGTTCAAATTTGTTCATATTATATTTTAAATATTTTGCAAAAGTACGTTTAATAAATCAGATAAACTAATCTAAATTTAAGATTTGATGAATTATTAATAATTGATTTTCAGTATTTTAAGATTTTCTAGTTGTGAGTTCTATGTTCTTTATTACTCGATTGATACTGATAAACTAAAAGTTTAGTATCTTTTTTGAACATAAAGATTCATTTTTTGTAACGATCTTCTCATTATCATTCCAATCTTTTAAAAAGTAAAAGACACGATGCCAAATTTGCGAACTTAGGAAGTAATGATAGCTATATTAGAACTTTTACCTTTAAAGTATTGATCATTTCCGACTGAAAAATGTGAATAAAAACATTTATCTGTTCAGAAATTCAATCAGTTCCCTAGTAGCTTTTCCGCGATGACTAATTTCATTTTTTATTTCTAATGAAATTTCTGCAAAAGTTTCAGAATATCCTTCAGGTCTAAAAATTGGATCGTATCCAAAACCACCATTTCCTGTTTTTTGTAAAGTGATTACGCCTTTTGCAATTCCTGTAAATAAATATTGTTTTCCTTTTAGATTTAAACAAATCACGGTTTTGAATTGTGCTTTTCGATTAGATTCATTTTCGAGTTTCGATAATAATTTATTCATATTATCATCGGCGTTTCTTTGTTCGCCAGCATATCGAGCAGAAAAAACGCCGGGTTCATTGTTCAAAGTTGTAACTTCTAGACCAGTGTCGTCCGCAAAACAATCAAAGCCGTATTTATCTAGAACATAATTCGCTTTTTGAATGGCATTTCCTTCAATTGTTTCGGCTGTTTCTGGAATATCTTCATGGCAACCAATACTTTCCAGACTTATAATCTCAATATTATTGGGCAACATACTTTGAATTTCTAGAATTTTGTTTGAATTATTGGTTGCAAATACTATTTTCATTGTTTTTAGTTTATAAAAAAATCCTGATTCATTAAAACGAATCAGGATTAAAATCTTTATATATATTTTATTATTTTCTACTCATTAGTATTCTTAAAACATACCAGAATAATAACATTACCGAGGCAAATAATTGTAATGACGCACCAACATATTGTTGCGTTCCAAAGTGATCTTTCACTTGACTTGTTTGATATAAAATACTTCCTGATGCTAAAACTACCATTCCAACAGAGAACCAAAGTCCTAGATTAAAACCAAATAATGCTCCTGCAACAATCAATCCAAGAGATACAAATCCTCCAACTGTTAATGCAGTTCTCATAAAAGAAAAATCTGTCTTTGTTAAAAACACAACTGCCGTTAATCCTCCAAACATAAAAAGGGTAATCAATGCTGCCTGAGAAATCATTTCAAAACCAGAGTATGAAACTGCTATATAAATCATTGGCATAAAAATTAATGCATAAAGTATAATATAAAGACCTAAACCCATATATTGTTTTTCTTTGGTTGCAGCAAAAACTAATTTTTCGGACATTGTTGTGCCAAGCCAAAATAGTCCAATAATAAACAACCAACCAATTTTGTTTCCAACCATCATTAAAATTAGACTATCTGGAACAAATTTTAATAATAAGGACTCCACAAACATAAATGCTAAGATTGCAAAAGCAACGTGTAAGTAGGTTTTTCTATAAAATTCTGCTTGTTCAACGCTTGTTGAATCGCTAACTAAAATGTTTTGTGCTTCCATAGTTTTATTTTTAATTAATACAAATTTAATAAATTATTTTCTAATTATTTACCACTTTCGTTAAATTATCTGTAAAATATAAATTAGATAAATTCACAAATTCGTCACCACGCATAAAAATATTGATATCAACTTCTGAGAAACTATTTTTTCCTGCTGCCGCTAATAATTCATTAGCAGCGTGCAACGTGTTTTTATGAAAATTATGAACTCTTTCAGATTTATCAGTTACTACTAAACCTTTCATGAGCATTTTGTTTTGAGTTGCAACTCCAGTCGGACATTCGTTATTATTGCATTTCAAAGCCTGAATGCAACCCAGCGAAAACATAAATCCACGCGCCGAATTACACATATCTGCTCCCATTGCAATAGCTCGGAGAATTGAATGTCCAGAAATAATTTTCCCACTGCAAATCACTCGAATTTTATCTCTGATTTTATAACTTTTCAAAGTTTTATTTACAAATATCAACGCAGGTTCAAATGGCATTCCGACACCATCAGCAAATTCTAACGGTGCTGCTCCAGTTCCTCCTTCGGCACCATCAACGGTTATGAAATCTGGAAAAATATTTTCGGCAATCATTTCTTCACATACTTTTTCGAAATCACGCGTATCACCAATACAAAGTTTGAAACCAATTGGTTTTCCGTTACTCAATTCACGCAATGTAGCAATAAAATGAATCAAACCTTTTGCGTCCGAAAATGCCGAATGACTTGGTGGTGACAATATGGTTGTAAATGGTTTTACACCACGAATTTTTGCTATTTCGAGCGTGTTTTTTGCTGCTGGCAAAACGCCTCCGTGACCAGGTTTTGCTCCTTGAGAGAGTTTTATTTCAATCATTTTTACAGATGGAAGGTTGGCTTTTTCTTTAAAGTTTTCTGCCGAAAATGTTCCGTCATCGTTGCGACAACCAAAATATCCTGTACCAATTTGCCAAGTTACATCGCCACCTTGCAAATGAAATTCGGTTAATCCGCCTTCGCCAGTGTTGTGATAAAAATTTCCTTTTTTCGCTCCATTGTTCAAGGCACGAATGGCATTTTCGGATAATGAACCAAAACTCATTGCCGATATATTTAATATTGATGCCGAATAGGGTTGTTTGCAATCTTGTCCGCCAACTAGTACTCGTGGTAATTCTTCGTTAACTTTCGTTGGAAACATGGAATGTTTGATGCCTTCGTAATCGAAATTATTAATGTCAAGCTGCGTTCCGAAAGGTGTTGTCGCATCAATATTTTTGGCTCGTTGATAAGCAAGCGAACGTTGGTTTCTCGAAAATGGTTTTCCATCGGTGTTACGTTCTATGAAATATTGTTGAATTTCTGGTGAAATAGTTTCAAACGCATATCTAAAATATCCCAAAACTGGAAAATTTCTTAAAATGGCGTGTTTTTGTTGGTTAGCATTATAAATTCCAATAAGAATAAGAATTATAATTATTGCGGTTGCAAAAAAAGCGGCATGCAAAAAATAATTAAATGCTAATGAAATTAGTAATAAAGTTAGAGCAATAATAAATAATTGTTTTCTCATTTTTGGTGAAATTTAAAAAATATGATTAAGATTTATAATGGTTTATAAATTAACTAAATCGCAATCGCACAAAAACGTGTTTGATTCCTTTTTTATCTGATTCACGTTCGTCGATTTCAAGAATATCGGTTAACGATTTTAGCATAGGCGTTAGTTTCGAGAAACCATAATTTCTAGGATCGAAATCGGGTTTTTTCTTGGAAATTAGATTTCCCACATCTCCCAGAAACGCCCACCCATCGTCGTCGCCAATAGCTTCGAGGGTGTCTTCAATAAGTTCAATGGTTTGATTGTCGATTTTGATTACAACTTCTTTCTCAATTGACTTAATTGTGGTTTTTGATGTTGAAGTTTTTAGAATTTTGTTTGGAATATTTGCAATTTTCCGAATTTTTTTTGTTGCACCGTCTAAAACTTCTATATAAATAAATCTGTCACAAGCGACAATGAATGAATTTGGAGTTTTCTTTTCGCCAATTCCAATTACTTTCATGCCAGATTCTCGCAAACGAATTGCCAATCTTGTAAAATCTGAATCTGATGAAACAATACAAAAACCATCGACTTTATCAGAATACAACAAATCCATGGCATCGATAATCATTGCTGAATCAGAGGAATTTTTACCAACCGTGTAACTGTATTGTTGAATTGGCGTTATAGCGTGTTCCAACAAAACCGATTTCCAACCATTGGCATTTGGTTTAGTCCAATCGGCGTAGATGCGCTTGGTTGTTGGTGTTCCGAACTTGGCGATTTCTTCCATCATTCCTTTTACATT
>JAYWEG010000173.1:0-10218 GCA_043779445.1 Bacteroidota bacterium | reverse complement strand
CTCAAAATGAGGCTTTTAAAGTTTTTGTTCAAGACTTTAACGAATTTGGTAATGTTCAAACCAATGCTTGGGGTGGAAATGTTCAACAATTTGGTAATGTATATCCTAATGAATTAGGTTTTATTTTGAACAGTAGCGTTCGAGCTGGACTTTGGGATTTACAATATCCTAACATTGGAAATTTTACACAAATTGCAAAGGCACCAAACGCTAATCACAAAAATGATAATTATGTTGCTGCTGCATTAATTTGTAAATCTTTTTACATGCAATATATTGTTGATTTATATGGTGATTGTCCTTTCACAAATGCATTTCTTGGTCAATCTGGGAGTTTGAATCCTGCATATAATGATGATCAACGTATTTACAGATTGATGATTGCTGATTTAGAATCTGCAAAGCAATTGTTGAATGCTGCTAATCCGAATGCTGATTCGATAACAGGTTTTGATGTTATGCTGGGTGGCGTTATGTCTGATTGGTACGCTTTTGCAAACACAATCGAATTGAGAATGCTTTTAAGAATGGCTAATAATACGGGAGCCGTGGCTGCCTACAGAGATGCTAAACTAGCTCAATTGCAAATTGAACTTGGTGGTCTTGCAGGATTTATAACAACTAATGTTAAAATAAACCCTGGTTATAACGCAACTAATGATGTTAAATTAAATCCATACTGGGCCAATGTAGGCTATAACGCTGGTGCAACTACCGCTACTCAAAATTGGACTTACATTGCTACTACAGGTCACGCTTATAAATGTTTTTCAACTTATGCTAATTATGCTACCAGTGTAAATCCTTCAACAGTTTTGTCTGGTACTTTGAATTATCCAAATGTGGCTGATCCTAGAAGAACAAGAATAGGAAGGGCTATTTCTCCAAATCCTGGTGTAATTCCTTCTACTTATCGTGGTGTTACGCAGGGTAGTTCGATTATTGATGTATGGCCTCCTGTTGGTTCTCCTGGAGTTGGTGGTACTGGTTTGCCAGCAAGAGGTGGTCAAGGTAATGGATTATTAAATCCGTATAATTTAGTTGCTGTTGGTGCTTTAGATGATTTTGCAACAGTAGATGGCTACGTAATGACTTTAACTGAAAGTAACTTTTTGCAAGCAGAAGCTGCACTTAGAGGTTATACTGGATTTTCCGGTGGGGGCGTTGCTGAATACAACGCTGGTATAGATGCTTCGATGGATTATTTAGGTGTATTAGCTTTAGCTCCTACAGCAATTCCTACATATAAAACGGCTATTGCAAACAAAATTGGTTTTAGTATGATCGCTGCTGGTGCAACACCAGCTCAAAAATTGCAAGGTTTAATGTACCAAAAATGGGTTGGCTTAACTGGAATAAACGGAATTGAATCATATATCGATTACACAAGAACTGGATATCCTGTGACACCAAATCCAATTAGTGTAAATCCTTTACCTTATTCAAACAGAGCTAAACGTTTGATGTATCCAAATTCAGAGGTTGTATCTAATGCTGCGAATGTTCCACCAGTTTCAGAAGCAGATTGTTTTTCAGTAAATGCTTCTTCACCTTTCTGGTTACAAGGGAATCCACCATTAGGAAACTAAAAAACTTTTATAATTATCTAAAACGGCTGCATATTGTAGCCGTTTTTTTTATGTCAAATTTTATATTTTTCATAACAAATCTTTTATGTATTTTTGTGACGTAAATTTTCGCTATGAAGTATTTTTTTATTCTATTTTTTGTTCTTAATACTAGTTGTATCTTTTCTCAAGAAGTTCAAAAAAAAGATACTATAAAACCCCGAAAATCACTAATAATTGATAAATCAAAAGACAATCCTAAAGCCAAGAATAATCAATACAGAATTATTTCCTTAGTTCATGATACCGTTTTTGTAGATACAACCCTAACCATCAAAAAAGAATATAAATTCAATTTTCTTCGTAAAGATAATTTTGGACTATTATCCTTTGCTAACGAAGGACAAACGTATCAAACACTTAATTTTGGTTTTAATACATTTGCTGCATTACCAGAAATGGGTTTTGGTGCAAAACAATTTAATTATAATAAAGTTCAAGATATTAATTATTATTCGGTTGCAACTCCTTTAACAGAATTGTATTTTAAAACCGTCATGGAACAAGGACAATCGCTTGAAGCAAATGTAACTCTTAATATTTCTCCGAATCTCAATTTTTCTATTGGTTATAAAGGCTTACGTTCTTTAGGAAAATATATTAATACATTGTCAAGTACTGGAAATTTTGTTTTTACGACTAGTTATTTAACTACAAAAAAACAATATGAAGCCCATTTTCATTACACCGATCAAGATTTCTTGAATGGTGAAAATGGTGGAATCACGAATTCTTTTGAATTTGAATCCAATGATCCAAATTTTTATGATCGTGAACGAATAAATGTTTTCTACAGAAATGCTAATTCTTTTTTTAAAGGAAAAAGAATATTTCTGGATCATAGGTTTAAACTAAATGCAAGTGCCAAAGACAATGTTATTAGTTTGCATCATCAGTTTAGTTTTGAAAATAAATTTTTCGAATACAATCAACCACTATCAAGTGCTTCGTCGCTTGGATTTTCGAAATATGGAATTGCATATACGGACACAAATTTAAAAGATCAGACCTATTTTGAATCCTACTACAATAAAGTCGGAGTTTCCTATATTTCTAAAGTACTTGGAAATTTTGAGTTTTCTGTTGACGATTACAGAAATAAATCTAATTATGATATCATTACAATAGTAACCAATCCTTTTTTATACAATTCTATCAGAACGAAATTAAATTCTTTCGAAGGGAAATATTCTTTTTCTAAAAACAAATTTAGAGCGCAATTTCTAATATCAAAAGCATTAACTACGAGAACAATTTCTACAATTGATGCAGAAATAAGTTATGATTTTAGCCCAAGATTCAGTTTCAAATTTCAATATCAAAATATTAGTAAGTTACCAGACAATAACAAAAGATTATATAATAGTAATTATACTTTTTATAATTGGTACAATAATTTTGAAAACGAAAAATTAAATATTATTAAATTTGAAGCAAAAACACCTTGGTTTGATGCTCATTTACAGGCAACTTCTTTAAATGATTTTATTTATTTTTCTAATTCAAGTATAAATCAAGAATTGGTTTCTCCAAAACAAAACGCATCTACAATCAATTATTTATCTTTTCAGTTAGACAAGGAATTTAAGTATAGAAAATTTGCTTTAGATAATTCGATACTTTTTCAGGAAGTTTCTCAAGAATCAAAAATAGTCAATGTTCCTGCTTTTGTAACCCGTAGTAGTCTATATTTTACAGATTATTTTTTCAAAAAATCACTTTTTTTACAAACCGGAATCACCGCAAACTATTTTACTAAATATTTTGCTAATGAGTACAATCCGGTAATTGGTGAGTTTTTTGTTCAAAATTCCAAAAAAATCGGAAATTTCCCGATGATTGATTTTTTTGTAAATGGAAAAATTCGACAAACTAGAATCTTTTTTAAAGCAGAACAAATCAACACTTTATTTTCAAAGCGTAATTATTTTTCAACACCAAATCAACCCTATCGAGATTTTATCATTCGTTTTGGACTTGTTTGGAATTTCTTTCAGTAAAAATATCAAAATAAATAGAGTAGTAGTCAGGGCGTGACCCTTCGTAAAAACTTCGGGTCAGGCTCTACATTACAATCTTTTGCAGAAAAGGCAAAAGGATTTTCATTACGATCCTTCACGCGAACATCATAACATAACGACAATTCCAATTCAAATTAATATCTTTGCATAATAAATTATAACATTTAATATTGCAATTCAAAACCTGCAACCTCAAATAAAATGAATTATTCTCAAAATATACTTGGAACAATTGGCAACACGCCACTCGTGAAACTCAATAAAGTTACGGCAGAAATTGATGCTTTGGTACTTGCAAAAATTGAAACATTTAATCCTGGAAATTCTACAAAAGATAGAATGGCTCTAAAAATGGTCGAAGATGCCGAAGCAGATGGTCGTTTGCAACCAGGCGGAACCATTATCGAAGGAACTTCTGGAAATACTGGAATGGGTTTAGCGTTAGCGGCAATCGTAAAAGGGTACAAATGTATTTTTGTCATAACCGATAAACAATCCAAAGAAAAAATGGATATTCTTCGCGCAGTTGGGGCCAAAGTAATTGTTTGTCCAACTGATGTAGAACCAACAGATCCACGTTCGTATTATTCTGTTTCTAAAAGATTAGGAACAGAAATTCCAAATTCTTGGTACGTGAACCAATACGATAACCCATCAAACGCAATTGCACATTACGAACAAACTGGACCAGAAATTTGGGAACAAACCGATGGAAAAATTACACATTTTGTTGTTGGAGTTGGAACTGGTGGAACAATTTCGGGAATCGGCAAATATTTGAAAGAAAAAAATCCAAATATTAAAATTTGGGGAATCGATACCTATGGATCGGTATTCAAAAAGTATCACGAAACTGGCATATTCGATGAAAACGAAATTTATTCTTATATCACAGAGGGTATAGGCGAAGATATTCTTCCGAAAAACGTTGATTTTTCAATAATAGATGGTTTTACAAAAGTAACAGATAAAGATGCAGCTGTTTATACTCGAAAAATTGCTAAAGAAGAAGGTATTTTTGTTGGAAATTCTGCTGGTTCTTGTGTGAAAGGAATGTTGCAACTTAAAGAACATTTTAAAAAAGATGATGTTGTTGTGGTTCTTTTTCATGATTCTGGAAGTCGTTATGTTGGTAAAATGTTCAACGACGATTGGATGCGAGAACGCGGTTTTCTTGACGAAGATTTTACAAAAGCCGAAGACGTAATCAAAGAACATATTGACAAACCGTTAATTATTGTTCGAACAGAGGAATTGGTATCACACGCAATTGACAGAATGAGAAAATACAAAATTTCCCAAATTCCTGTCATTGATATAACAGGATTTGTAGGTTCGGTAGACGAAACAGATCTATTTCAGAGTTATGTTGCGAACAAAGATGTTGCGGATAAACCTATCAAAGAAGTTATGGGTAAACCTTATCCAATAATAAAAATGGGAACATTGATAGAGGATGTTTCTAAACTTTTCACCAAAGACAATCAAGCTGTTTTACTTGATTTAGGTAATGGAAAACATCATATTATCACTAAATATGATATTATTGGTTCTATTAAATAAATGAAATCCTAACAGTTTTTTAAAATTTGTTAAGTATTTTTTTAATGAAAATCATAAATCAATAAATGACTTTTACTGCAATAGATTTCGAAACGGCAACCGGACACCCAGAAAGTGCTTGCGCTGTTGGAATTATAACTGTCGAAAATGGAATTATTGTAGAGGAATATGTAACATTAATTCAGCCACCAAATAACGAATATTGGTATAGAAATATTTTGTGCCATGGCATAAAACCAATAGAAACATTAAACAAACCGACATTCGACGACTTGTTTCCAGAAATACAAAAGCGTTTGCTTAGACGAAAATTAGTTGCGCACAACGAACGTTTTGATCGTAATGTTTTGCAAAAAACAATGAAATATTATGGATTATATTACGACGAACTCGAAATTGCTGATATTTGGGAATGTACCTGTAAAATTTATCGAGCCAAAGGTTACAAACCCGCAAACCTGAAATATTGCGCCGACCAAAACAACATTCAACTCAACCATCATGAAGCACTTTCTGATGCTCGTGCTTGTGCAAAATTGTATTTACTGAGATAAAAATAGATTTTTAGACATTTTAGATTTTTGAATCAAAAATTTATAAAATTTGGTATATTTGAGCAATAATTAAAAAATCTAACTAATCTAAAATGAAAGAAGATTTTCTTCATTACATCTGGAAATTTAAGAAATTTGATTTATCGGATCTAAAAACTTACAACGGAGAAACAATTTCTATAATCAACTCTGGACAATATACGCAACGCTCTGGGCCAGATTTCTTCAATGCCAAAATCGAAATCGAAGGCCAAAAATGGGCAGGAAATGTTGAAATTCATATAAAATCTTCGGATTGGTACTTGCATAATCATGAAAAAGACGAAAATTATGATTCTGTAATTTTACATGTAGTTTGGGAGCATGATACCGAAATTTTCAGAAAAAATAACACCGAAATTCCTGTTTTGGTTCTAAAAAACCTTGTTTCAAAAGAAGTTTTAGAGAATTATAAAATTTTAATGCAGCCAAAATCTTGGATTTTTTGCGAAAAACAAATTCAAAACATAAGCGAATTTATAATTTCGGGTTGGAAAGAACGTCTGTTTTTTGAGCGATTAGAGCGCAAATCAAATCCCATTCAGGATTTATTAATTGTAACAAATCAAGATTGGGAGGCCGTTTTATTTGCTTTACTTGCCAAGAATTTTGGTTTAAATACAAATGGAGAAATATTCTTGAAAATTGCAAAATCGATTCCCTTTAATATCGTTAGAAAAGAAAGTTTTGAAGTCGAAAATCTCGAAGCACTAATTTTCGGAAACTCGGGGTTGCTGGATTCCGAAAAAGAAGATGTGTATTACAAAGATTTACAATTTCGATTTTTTTACTTGTTACACAAATACCAAATCGAAAAATCAATTATCGAACCTGTTCAGTTTTTCAAACATCGACCAGATAATTTTCCAACGATTCGCTTGTCGCAATTGGCTAATTTGTATCATAAACAACAAAATTTATTCTCGAAAATAATTGCAATAACTTCAATAAAAGATATTTATGAAATTTTTGATATTTCGGTTTCGCAATATTGGCAAACTCACTATCAATTCGATAAAGTTAGTCCAAAAAAACGAAAATCATTGTCTAAATCTTTTGTTGATTTATTGATAATCAATACAATATTGCCAATTCAATTTGCATATGCCAAAAGTTTAGGTAAAGAAATTTCCGAGGATTTAATAGATATTTTAAACCAAGTTGCTCCGGAAAATAATTCGATTATTGACAAGTTTAATTTATTTGGAATCAAATCAAAAAATGCATTTGACACACAATCTTTGTTGCAACTCAAAAACATATACTGTAACAAATCAAGATGTTTAGATTGCGCTGTTGGTGCGGAGTTGATGAAAAATAAGTAGATTTTTTTTTAATTAGATATCAGAAAATGATTAAATTTGCAATTAATATTTCAACAAAAAAATTGTTTCCCCGAGCGCAATCGAAGGATTTTTATTTATGAGACCAGAAATAAAACTTAAATATTTTTTCGAAAAACATGGATTTCATGTTTCCTCGCGTTTGGCGGACAGATTAGGCATGCGCGCATCTAACGTTCGATTGTTTTTTATATATATATCATTTGTTACGGCAGGATTGTGGTTTGGCGTGTATTTGACTCTTGCTTTTTGGTTAAAACTCAAAGATTTTATTAGAGCAAAACGAACATCGGTTTTTGATTTGTAACATTTTAATATGAATTTTAAAGAAATCGCCTCGTATTTTGAATTTACTAGAAACCAACGTTTTGGACTTTTGGGATTATTTTCCATAATTGTTATTTTACAACTTTTATATTTTTTTTTAGATTTTTCAATTCCTAAAGAATCAAATCCAGAAGAGCAAAAATGGCTTTCCATGCAATCTCAAATTGATTCGCTAGAACAAAAAAGCCCGTCGTTTGTTTACAAAATCTATCCCTATAACCCAAACTTCATAACCGATTTTAAAGGATATAAACTTGGAATGACTACAAAAGAAATCGATAGGTTATTGGCTTTTCGTAAACTAAACAAATTTGCTAATTCTCCAAAAGAGTTTCAGGCAGTGACTAAAATATCCGACTCTTTATTAAATGCCATGTCGCCCTATTTCAAATTTCCAAATTGGGTTAACAATAAAACAGAAAGCAATTATCAAAACTTCAAAAATTCGAATTATAAGGATTTTGCAAAAAAAGAAAAAATTACAATCATAGACATTAATTTTGCTACAAAAGAAGATTTGATGAAAATTTCTGGCATTGGAGATGCTATTTCTGAAAGAATACTAAAACAAAAAGAAGTATTTGGAGGTTTTGTAACCATGGAGCAAATGAACGATATCTGGGGGCTTTCGCCAGAAGTAGTTCAAAAACTCAACGAAAGTTTTAAAATAGGAACCGTTTCGAGCATAAAAAAAGTCAATATCAACAATGCTACTATCAAAGAATTAACACTTTGTCCTTATTTTCGTTATACTTTAGCCAAACAAATTGTGATTTATAGAAGTATGAATGGTGATTTCAAGAATATTGAGGAATTAACAAAAATTAAGGATTTTCCTGTTGATAAAATTAAAAGAATAGCCTTATATTTGGAATTATAAAATAAAACACAAAAATTAGCCTCATTACCATGAATTCAACATATTTTTCAGAAGAACACGAATTATTTAGAAAAAGTTTACAAGATTTTTTACAAAAAGAAGTTGTACCTCACATCGAAAAATGGGAAAAAACAGGAACAATTGAACGCTTTATTTGGAAAAAATTCGGAGATATGGGCTTTTTCGGAATTGCATATCCTGAAGCTTATGGCGGAATGAATCTTGATTTATTCTACACCGTTGTACTTTTAGAAGAACTTCAAAAAATAAAATCAGGAGGTTTTGCTGCCGCAATTTGGGCGCACGCCTATTTAGCAATGACACATCTCAATGCAGAAGGAGACGAACGAATTAAACAAGACTATCTTGCACCAAGTATTTCTGGGGATAAGATAGGAGCATTATGCCTCACAGAACCTTTTGGAGGTAGCGATGTTGCTGGAATGCGAACTACAGCTGTTAAAAAAGGAAATAAATATATCATTAACGGTTCAAAAACTTTCATAACAAATGGAGTTTATGCAGATTACTATATAGTTGCAGCTAAAACTGACATCGGGATTGGCAACAAAGCAATTAGCATGTTTCTTATGGATACAAATCTAAAAGGAATAAATGCAACAAAACTAGACAAACTGGGCTGGAGAGCCTCAGATACTGCCGAAATTGCTTTTGATAATGTAGAAATTCCTATAGAAAATCTTATGGGCGAAGAAGGAAAAGGCTTCCCTTACATCATGCAACATTTTGCTTTGGAGCGATTAATTATGGCAATTAACGCGCACGCAAGTGCAGAATATGCGCTAGATTACGCCATCGATTACATGTCACAGCGTGAAGCATTTGGAAAAAAAATCGATAAATTTCAAGCGTTGAGACACACCATGATTGACAATGCCACCGAAGTCGAACATTGCAAAATTTTTAATTATGCCGCAGTTGCAAGATTAAACAAAGGAGAATACGTAGTCAAAGAAGCCACAATGGCAAAACTAAAATCCACAAAAGTAGCCGATGACGTAATTTATAGTTGCCTTCAAATGCTTGGTGGATATGGTTACATGGAAGAATATCCATTAGCACGATTATTAAGAGACAGTCGTTTAGGACCAATTGGTGGTGGTACGTCAGAAATCCTCAGAGAAATTCTTTCAAAAATGATCATTGACAAACAAAATTACAAACCATCAGTTTGATAAAATAAAAGTGAAAATGCCAAGAAATGATAAATTGTTACTTGGCTTATTTTTTGAAGCTATTTCCAGCCATCCATTTCAAGTCCTCGCAAAAACAATTATGTTTCTAGAACAAAAAACAAACTCCCGTTGGTCGTTGTTTTCCGTCAAGAAAAATAAATCGTTTTTAGCTGTGGGCTTTCCATTTCTGTCTTGGCTAAAGGCACATAATATAATAGGCAAAATATTTTCAAAAATAAATTATCTTTTATAATTCAAAATTAAAAAATAATTTTTACTTTTGCAATCTAATTTAAAGAAAGGAGGTCCCAAAATGTTAATAATACCAATAAAAGACGGAGAAAACATCGATCGAGCGCTAAAGCGTTACAAACGAAAATTTGATAAAACTGGAACAGTTCGTCAACTTCGAGCAAGAACAGCTTTTATAAAGCCATCGATAATCAATAGAGCTAAGATTCAAAAGGCAGCTTATATTCAAAACATGAGAGATAACCTAGAGAGCTAGTTTTATTCTGTCAATAATAATGAACCGTTAGTGAATAAAGTTTTGTAACTTTGGGCTAACGGTTTTTTTTATGAAATCGCCAACAAAATAAATTTGCGACAGCAAGACCAAATTAAAGAAGGCGACCCGAGCTTGCGAACTGGCGCAGCATACCATATG
>JAYWEG010000172.1:0-10268 GCA_043779445.1 Bacteroidota bacterium | reverse complement strand
TAAAACCTTTTATAGAGCAATTATGGCAAATCCATTTAAATTACAATCACAAAAATAAAACCAATTTCACAGGTGATATGGGTACATTTAATTATTTAATTAGAACAAAATTTAATGATAATTTATTTCATGGAAAACCTATAAATACAGTTTTTAAAAAATATGACAATCAAAATTCAGAGTGTTGGTTTAGTCATAAATAATTTACTATTTATTTATATTCCGACAACTTGTCATATCATTTTCCTTTTAAAACCATCAAAACTGACAATTTTAAACTATTTTTTTGTTGGCACAAAACTTGTCATATCGATTTAAGTTATAAAATCAAAAACAATAATTTTAAATAATAAACAAAATGGGAAAAATCATCGGAATTGATTTAGGTACTACAAACTCTTGCGTATCTGTTATGGAAGGACAAGAAGCAGTGGTAATTCCTAATGCTGAAGGTAAAAGAACAACACCATCGATCATTGCATTTGTAGAAGGTGGAGAAATTAAAGTAGGTGATCCTGCGAAAAGACAAGCGGTTACAAACCCTACCAAAACGGTTGCATCTATCAAACGTTTTATGGGACACACTTTTTCTGAAACTACAGATGAAGCAAAAAGAGTGCCTTATAAAGTTGTAAAAGGTGACAACAACACACCACGTGTGGATATTGATGGTCGTTTGTATTCTGCTCAAGAATTGTCAGCCATGACACTTCAAAAAATGAAAAAAACTGCCGAAGACTATTTAGGTCAAACCGTTACAGAAGCAGTTATTACTGTTCCTGCCTATTTTAACGATGCACAACGTCAAGCAACGAAAGAAGCTGGAGAAATTGCTGGTTTGAAAGTAATGAGAATCATCAACGAACCAACAGCTGCAGCATTGGCTTATGGATTAGATAAAAAAGGAAAAGATCAAAAAATTGCAGTTTACGATCTTGGTGGTGGTACTTTTGATATTTCTATCCTTGAATTAGGAGATGGTGTATTCGAAGTATTGTCTACTAACGGCGATACACACTTGGGTGGAGACGACTTTGACCAAACAATTATTGATTGGCTAGCAGATGGTTTCAAAGCAGAAGAAGGAATCGACTTGCGTTTGGACCCAATGTCTTTGCAAAGAATTAAAGAAGCTGCTGAAAAAGCTAAAATTGAATTGTCAAGTTCTGCTGAAACAGAAATTAACTTGCCATACGTGACAGCTACTGCTTCTGGACCAAAACACTTAGTGAAAAAATTATCAAGAGCACAGTTCGAAAAATTATCTGATACTTTAGTAAAACGTTCTATGGAACCAGTTGCTAAAGCTTTGAAAGATGCAGGTTTGTCTACCTCTGATATTGACGAAGTTATCCTTGTTGGAGGTTCAACTCGTATGCCAAGAATTGCTGACGAAGTTGAAAAATTCTTTGGTAAAAAAGCATCAAAAGGAGTAAATCCTGACGAAGTTGTTGCCATTGGAGCAGCGATTCAAGGTGGCGTGCTTTCTGGAGATGTAAAAGATGTATTGTTGTTAGACGTTACACCTTTATCATTAGGAATTGAAACTATGGGTGGTGTGATGACAATCTTGATCGAATCTAACACAACGATTCCAACTAAAAAATCACAAATTTTCTCAACCGCTGCGGATTCTCAACCAACTGTTGAACTACACGTTCTTCAAGGTGCAAGAGCGATGGCTGTAGATAACAAAACGATTGGTCGTTTCAATTTAGATGGTATTCCACCAGCACCAAGAGGTGTCCCACAAATTGAAGTAACTTTTGATATTGATGCTAATGGTATCATTAAAGTTTCTGCAACTGATAAAGGAACTGGTAAATCTCACGATATTAGAATCGAAGCTTCTTCTGGATTAACCTCAGAAGAAATTGAAAGAATGAAAAAAGATGCTGAAGCAAATGCTGGAGCTGACAAAATCGCTAGAGAAAGAGTTGAAAAAATCAACGAAGCTGACAGTTTGATTTTTCAAACTGAAACACAATTGAAAGAACTAGCAGATAAAATCACTGACGAGCACAAAACGGCTATTGAATATGCATTGACAGAATTGAGAATGGCTCACGGATCACAAGATCTAGAAGCGATTCAAAAAGGATTAGACAATGTAAATGCAGCTTGGAAAACAGCTACAGAAGCAATGTATGCACAAGGAGAGCAAGGTCAACAAGCAGCACAGCCACAAACTGAAAATGCTCAAGGAGATGATGTTCAAGATGTAGAATTCGAAGAGGTAAAATAATTAGATAGAGATGCGATTAATCGCGTCTTTACTAAAACCGAGTAAGAAATTGCTCGGTTTTTTTATTCCCCAAAATTTTAAATATTCTGAGAATAATTTATCTTCAATAATAAATTAGGATCTGGACAGTTTTTTAGATAATAATTTAAAGAATTTTTTGAACAAACTCCTGGATAATCTCCAAAATAATTTTCGATATTCTTGATAATTTGAAAATGTAAATGTGGAGCATAGTCTCCATTTTCTGATGAATTTCCTAGAGTTGCTAGTAATTGTCCTTTTTCTATGAAAGTTCCTATTTTAATATTTTCAATACTTTTTTTAGATAAATGGCCATACAAAGTATAAAATAATTGATTTTCTATTTCGTGTCGTAAAATTATTGTTGAACCATAATTTCCTAAACCTTTATTGTCTTGAAAACTATGAATTGTTCCATCTAGAGCAGCTAAAATTTTAGTTCCAGATTCTATCCAAAGATCTAAACCAATATGAATGTTTCGCTCTTCAACTTCTTTAGAATTGAATATGGAACTTCTTTTATATAAATTTCGTTCTTCGTTATATCCACCAAAGGCAACTTTTGAGTGATTTTGTTTCAAATAAATCTCAATAAATTCTTCAAAAGTACTAGAATTTTGAATATTTTGTTGTTGAAATTCTTTATTAGTAATTGATAAATCTAAAGTTATATACTCAGAGTAATCAATTCTAGAGTCAATTACTTTTACATTTTCAATACTTTTTAGAAAAATTTGAAAATCAGACATCATTATTTTATAATTTTTGTAATTTCGCGTGTACTAATTGCAGAAATTTTTCCTTCACTATTAATAGTAACTTTTAGTTCACGTTTAAAGAATTTCTTCTGATAATTAATGTCATATCTAAAAACTTGATCCTCACTTTGAGTATCTCTAATGACATCTATCAATTTTAAATCTATGAATTTACCATTTCTTTGATTTATTTTTTGACAAATTATCGTCATTTTTGCCAAATTTGTGTTTTTAATGACACTTTCTGTTGCTTCTTTTGTTGTAAATTTCTTAAATTTAAAACTATTACAGACCGTCAATAATCGTTTCCCGAGATTATAGGAATTTGTTTTTTTTACCACATTAACAGAATCTGGTGCTATAAGTTCATATCTTTCTGAAACTTTTTTTGCGTTTTCAATTGCAACTGCTGTTGGTTTTGTTGCTACTCTTGGTGCTTTTTCTTCTGAATTAGTATCACCACTTTTGCAAGAAAATAGTATTAAAGTAAAAAGTAATAAAAATTTTTTCATCCTGAATCTACATTTGTTTACTGAACAAAAATACTAAAAAAAATGAAAAAAAAAATCTCAACTACTACTAATTGAGATTTTTGATATTTTCTTGAATTTTAGAAATCTAAAATAATTCCAATAGTGGGTATTGTTGCACTTTTAGCGGGTTTTACCTCTACTAAACTTTGTGGTAAAATCAATTGACCAGTAGTTTCATCTCTATTCAAACCAAATCTTGGGGGTTGAGGGATTTGTTGATTCAATAGATTTTGAACATCGATAAAAACGTCTAATGCGAATTTTTTGAAATTCCATTTTTTATCAATTCTGGCATCAAACTGACTGAAAGCAGCGAGATTTTCATTTCCGAGTTGATTATAATCTAACACAATTCTAGGATATTGTGCTAATGTCTGTGTTTGATCTACTGCAACATACGGCGTTTTTCCTGCATATCTGTATCGAACTCCAATTTCCCAATTACGTTTGAATTTGTATCCTCCTGTAAAAGAAACTAAATGTCTACTATCCCAAACCGAAGGTCTAAATTTGTTGTCTAATCCAGAAAATTCACTTTTAAATAGCGTGTAAGCAAAAATTCCGAAAAAGTTTTTTGTCAATTTCTGTTGAAATGTTATTTCCATTCCATATGTATTTCCTGTTCCTGAAGTTACAATATCTTCATTGCCTAAAACCTCAAAACCACCACCTTTGTTTGCTAATGAAACTCCATCATTTATCGAAATTCCGTAATTATTGTACTTTTTATAAAATCCTTCAATACTTGCTTGTGTAGACTTGTTTATGGATTTGCTTACTCCTAAAACATAGTGAATAGTATTTGTATAATCAGCATCTTTATTTGCAAATTCACCAAAATTATCTTTATAACCTAAAACAGTATACGGCTGGATTTTAGAGTATTTTCCAATAGCAGCATTAATTCTCCAATCTTTTTCTTCTGTCAAGGCATACGATGCTGAGAATCTCGGAGAAAAGGTTTCAATTAATTGATTTTTTTGAGTTGTAAAAGTATTTGCATCGGTTCTAAAACCAAAAGAAAGATCTAATCTATCGTCTAAAAATGATTTTGATGCTTGAGCAAATAATCCATATTTAAAAAAATTAAGTTTCGTTTCATAGTTTAAAAAAGGAGTTTGAACAGCTGTTTTGTTAGAATATATAGAGTTCGTTATATTAAAACCTGCAACAATTTTCCAATCATTAATATTTTTTGTTACTTCATTTCGGAATTTAATTTCGGTTTCTCTTGCGTTGTTTGTAAAATATAATCCAGTAAGATTTTCATTATCAGTATATCTTTTAAAGTTATTGTTTAAAACATTGGCACTAATGGAGTTCAACATAAAGCCTGATCCATCTTTGAACCGTTTTTTCCATGTAATTCCGCCAGTATTTGACCATTGTTTGATGATAGAAACCTGTTCTAAAACTATTTGTTGTTGCGGAGTATAGTCTTTTGGTTTTTTAACGGAAAAATCATCTAATGAACCAATTCCGAGAAAATTAATTTCATTAAACTCGTCTATTTTATGATTGAATTTATACTGATAATCCCAGTAATCTGGACGAATTGGTAAACCGATTAATCCAAAAAGAAATTGTAAATAACTTCTTCGGACAGATAATAAATAGGTTGTATTACTATTTTCTTTTGTTCCTTTAAAAAGTGGTCCTTCGACAGTTAGTGCAGTTTCGCTTGCTCCAACACGAATATTTCCTTGGAACTTCTTATTATTTCCTTTCCTTTGATTGAATTGTAACACACCCGAAAGTACATTGTCGTATTTTGCTTCGAATGCTGAGGTCGAAAGTGTTACTCCATCTATAAAAGAAACATTCAGCATACCAACGGGTCCACCAGCACTTCCTTGAGTTGAAAAATGGTTTATATTCGGAATTTCGATTCCATCTAAATAATATACATTTTCGTTTGGTGCCCCGCCTCGAATGATTACATCGTTTCTAAAACCTCCAATAGATCCAGAAACACCTGGCAAAGATTGTACTACTTTTGCAATATCATTGTTTCCACCTGGATACGTTGCAACCTCTACAGCCGAAAGCGATTGAATAGAAAGTGGCGTTTCTTTTATTCTTTTGAAAGGATTTTTAGCAACCACAACTTCTTTTAGTTGTTGAGAATTTGATTTTAGATTGAAAATCAAGTCAACATTTCCTACAGATTTTATGATGACATTAAATAGTGCTAAATCCTGAAAACCAGTTGCACTTGCAGCAATATTGTAACTATTTGGAATGATATTTTCGAAAATAAAATATCCATTTTCTGACGAAATAGTACTATTTTCACTATTCTCAAACATAATTTTTGCGCCAGAAATTGGCTTTCCGTTTTCGTCAAAAACATAACCTGCTTGGTTTCCATTATTTTGAGCTTTTGATATTGTAGAAAATAAAATCAATAATAAGAGTAGATTTTTCATAAAAAATTTTTGTTTAGCAAAAATATGAAAATCTTAAACAATATCAAATATTTTAATGTATAAAATAAAAAATCTCAACTATTTCTAATTCAGATTTTGTAGATGAAAAAATTATAATTTCATTATTTTCCACCATCAAGAGAATCTTGCCAATTTTTCAATTCTTTCCATTTTCCTTGGTAACACATTTCTGCTTGCTTTGCCCAAGTAGACGGATTATGAATTCTGTATCTTTCTCCAGCTGCGGCTAAAATTGCTTGAGATTTCTCTAAAGGAGTTTCAGATAAATCTTTCCAAGTTTTGATTCCTGCAGCATGATACAATTCTTCGATTTTTGGTCCAATTCCTTCCACAATTTTCAAATCATCTTGTTTCCATTTTTTTCTTAAAACAGAAAAAACTTCGTCTGCATTGAAAGCAATTGCTGTAACTCCATCTGTTTCGGTTACAACAGATGAAGTAAAAGATTGCACATTAGCAGATGCACTCGCTTTTGCTGTTGCTATATCCGCTTCGAGCGATGAAATTCTTGTGTTTAGTGATTTTGTATTTGCTCTACAAGCGTCTAAATCAGATTGTAACGAAATCGAAGCACTATTTTCGCTACCTTTTGCGCCAAATGAACTTCCTAATAAATATCCTAGTGCTCCAGAAACTAGTCCTACTATTGCTGGAATTAATATACAAGGGATTCCCATAATTTTATATTTTTAAAGTTTTATTTATTTAATTGTAACAACAGTTCGTCTGTTTTTTGATTTTCCTTCATCAGTTTTGTTATCGGCTATTGGTTCATCGGGTCCTTTTGATGAAGTAACAATTTTTGATGCAGAAATCCCGTTTTTAGATAGATAACTTTTCGCAAATTCGGCTCTTCCAAGACCAAGTTTTGTGTTTATAGCACGATCTCCAACATTATCGGTGTGACCAACTACACTTAATTTTGTTCCAGCAATATTATCTAAAAATCGAACTAAATCTGCTACTTTTTGACGATCTTCCACAGACAAATTAACATCTGTTTGATTCGTTTGAAAATATAGAATCAAAGGATTTGCATTTATTTTTGCTTTCAATGCAGTAAAATCTTCTACTTTTTGTGTAGCAATTTCTTCTCCCTCTAATATTTTGAAATCTGCAGCACCATAAACAGTATCTTTATTTATTTTCCAAGCATCACGAAGTTCTCCTTTGAGTTCAAATCGATTAGATTCAATTCCTTTTGAAACAAAATATTCTTTCAAATTGTTAGCTCTTGCTAATGCAAGATTTGGAAATGCGGATGTATTTTTCTCGCTAACTAGCGCATAGGAAATAATGATTAATTTGTCTTTGTTTTTATCAAAATACGTTTTTAATAATCCGATTCCGTTGTTGATTGAATCATTAACGGGTTGAATGTTTTGGTAATCATTCGATAAAAACCTGAAATTATCATGACACGTGTAGGTAATATCTTTTCCAGAAATGTTAAATTTGTTGTAATTGCCCATTCCCTTAAAATCGGTTTGTGCAACTATTGGGGCATCGCTTTGCAATGTTTTTTCACAGTATGGACAACACATTGAATTGTAAAAATAAGTTCCTAATCCAATAGTTGCCAAAATGCCCAGAATGTAAAGTGCTTTTGTAGACATAGTTTGTAGTTTGATTAAATTTTTATCAAATTTATATAAAATTTAACAACTTTAACACTTTATGCATTACTATTTTGTAAAATTTACGTCAAAAAAATAGCAACCTAGGCAGATTGCTGTTTATTTTTTAAAATAAAAACTAATTTTTCTAGTACATACTCGGGAATTTTTCTGGATTTACTTCATTCATCATGCTGTACACTTTTTCGTAAATATCTTCGGTTGATGGTTTTGAAAAATAATCACCATCTGTTCCATAGGCAGGTCGATGCGCTTTAGAAGCTAAAGTTACAGGTTTACTGTCTAAAAATTGATAGCCATTTTGGATCTCAATAATTTGTTGTAAAATAAACGCCGATGCGCCTCCAGGAACATCTTCATCAATAACTAATAGTCGATTTGTTTTTACTAAACTTTTTGCAATGTCATGATTGATATCAAAAGGTAATAATGATTGAACATCAATAATCTCACAATCAATCCCAACTTGCAACAACTCTTTTGCTGCTAGTTCAACTAATCGCAAAGTTGATCCATAGGAAACTAAAGTAATATCTGAACCCGATTTGATGGTTTCTACAACTCCAATTGGTGTTTTAAATTCACCTAAATTGGTTGGCATTTTTTCTTTTAAACGATAACCGTTTAAACATTCAATAACTAATGCTGGTTCATCTGTTTCGAGTAATGTGTTATAAAAGCCTGCGGCCTTGGTCATATTTCTTGGGACTAAAACATGAATTCCGCGAATGGCGTTGACAATCATCCCCATTGGGGAACCCGAATGCCAAACTCCCTCTAAACGGTGTCCACGTGTTCTAATAATTAATGGAGATTTTTGTTTTCCTCGTGTTCGATATTGTAACGTTGCCAAATCATCACTCATGATTTGAATAGCATAGAGCAAATAATCTAGATATTGAATTTCTGCGATTGGTCGTAAACCTCTCATTGCCATTCCAATTCCTTGTCCAAGAATAGTGGCTTCACGAATGCCAACATCTGCGACTCGCAGTTCGCCATATTTTTCTTGCATGCCTTCTAAACCTTGGTTTACGTCGCCAATATTTCCTGCATCCTCGCCAAAGACTAATGTTTGAGGGTATTTTGTAAAAATAGCATCAAAATTATCACGCAAAATCAGGCGAGCATCTTCGAGTTCTGCGTTTTCATTATATATAGGTAGCACTTCTTTAACAGAAAAAACAGTTGCATCCGATTCGGAAAATAAATGGGAACTAAATTTTGGCTGAATTTTATTTATATAATTTGTAATCCAAGAACTCAATTCGGATTTTGAATTTTCTTTGACAATTATTCTCAAAATTTTTCGAGCCGTCATTAGAATTTCTTTTCGGATGGGTTCTTTTATAGATTTTAAATCCGAAATATATTTATCAATAAAAACTTTGTTTTCGCTTGTTTTCGAAATTTTTTCTAGTAAATCAATCAATTCTATTTGTTCGACTTTAAAAGGATTTATGAAAGCAGTCCAAGCAGATTTCTTTGCTTCAAGAACCTCTTTTTTTGTTGCTGCATCAATTTCATCTAGTTCTTCTGGAGAAGCAATATTTGTGGCAATCATCCAAAGTCTCATTTGCCGCATACAATCAAAATCAGCTTCCCAAGCTAAACGTTCTTCGTTTTTGTAACGCTCGTGTGAGCCCGAAGTGGAATGACCTTGTGGTTGTGTGAGTTCTTGCACATGAATCAAAATAGGAACATGTTCCTGTCTAGCGATTAGTGCGGCTTTTTGATAAATTGAAATTAACTCGGCATAATCCCAGCCTTTTGCTCTAAAAATTTCGAATCCATTTTCGTTATCATTTCGCTGAAAACCTTTCAGAATTTCAGAAATATTTTCTTTAGTAGTTTGATGTTTTGCATGAACAGAAATTCCATATTCATCGTCCCAAATACTCATGACCATTGGCACTTGCAAAACTCCTGCTGCATTAATGGTTTCGAAAAATAAACCTTCTGATGTTGAAGCATTTCCAATAGTTCCCCAAGCAATTTCGTTTCCTTTATCAGAAAAATTTGTAGTATCAATTCCAGCAACATTTCGATATATTTTTGAAGCTTGTGCTAAACCTAATAATCGTGGCATTTGACCAGCTGTTGGGGAAATATCTGCGCTAGAATTTTTTTGTGCTAAAAGGTTTTTCCAATGTCCTTTTTCGTCTAAAGAATGTGTTGCAAAATGTCCACCCATTTGTCTTCCGGCGCTCATTGGGTCATGATTAATGTCGGTATGTCCATACAAACCAGCAAAAAATTGCTGAATTGACATTTCGCCAATAGCCATCATAAAAGTTTGGTCACGATAATATCCAGATCGAAAATCACCGTTTTTGAAGGCTTTTGCCATAGCAAGTTGCGGCACTTCTTTTCCATCACCAAAAATGCCAAATTTGGCTTTCCCGGTAAGGACTTCTTTGCGGCCCGTCAGGCTGGCTTCACGACTTTCGCAGGCAAGGCGATAGTCTTTCAATACTTCTTCACGAAAATGGTCGAAAGAAAGCTCTTCGCCAGCGGCTATTTCGTTAGTAGTGTTGTATTCCATGTAACAAACCTACGGGTTTTTTTAAAGTGGTTAACCACAATAAATTAACAACTGAAAGGTGCAGGTAGAAAGGTAAAAG
>JAYWEG010000171.1:0-4144 GCA_043779445.1 Bacteroidota bacterium | reverse complement strand
AATTTGATTATTAATTCAGACACTAATTTTGCGCTGTGAATAGCCATTGCCATTCCGTTTCCGCATAATGGATGAATGAGTCCCGCTGTATCGCCAATCATTAAAATGTGGTTTTCAACAGCTTTTTTTTCTTCGAAAGAAATTTGGCTGATTGTTAATGGCTTTTCAAAAAGTAAGGTTGAGTTTTCTAAAATTTCTTTTAAAAATGGATTTTGTGAAACAATTTTTTTTTGATAATCTTGAATATTTTTATGCTGTTTAAAGGTTTTATAATCTGATAAATAACAAATATTTATAATGTCATTTTCCACTTTTGAAACTCCACAATATCCACCTACAAAATTGTGTAAGCCAACTAAATTATCATTAAATTTTCCAGAATAATGTGCTTTAACTGCTAACCAAGGTGATTTTTTTTTTATAAAATTTCGATTTAATTTTTGATCAATATTCGATCGTTTACCAAATGCACCAATTACGATTTTTGATTTCAGAACCGAATTATTAGAGGTTGTAATTGTGAATTCATCGTCTTTAAAATCAATTATTTCGACATTTTCTTGTATGATTTTACAACCATTTGAAACTGCTTTTTTGCAAAGAAATTCATCTAAAACAAAACGACTAATTCCAAATCCACCTAAAGGTAAAGTTGCGTAAATTGATTTACCATTTTTAGTTGAAAAATGCAATTTTGTAATGTTAGTAGGATGTAGATTTTGAATATCAAGATTTAATGATTTTAAATATGGTGACACTTCATTTGAAATGTACTCGCCACAAACTTTGTGTTTTGGATAACTATTTTTTTCGATTATTGTAACTTGAATTCCAATTTTAGACAAGTGAATTCCAGCTGTTAAGCCAGCTAATCCACCACCAATAATTGTTACTTCAGTTGATTTCATTTTATGATAAAAAGATTGAAATTTTAATTAAAAACTATAAAATAAATTAATGAAATATTATTTTTCTCTCAATTCCAAAACATTCACAACATCTTGCAATTTGAATCCTTTTGCTTGAAGTAAAATTAAATAATGAAATAATAAATCGGCACTTTCTTCTAGAAAAAGATTGTCATTATTATCTTTTGCCTCAATGACTACTTCTATCGCCTCCTCTCCTACTTTTTGAGCAATTTTATTGATTCCTTTTTCAAATAAACTCGCCACATAACTTTTGTCTGATGTGGCATTATTTTTTCGTTCTTGAATAGTTTTTTCTAATTTCGAAATAAAACCATATTCCTGATTGTTAGACTCTTGCCAGCAAGTATCTAAACCCGTATGGCAAGTGGCTCCAACAGGATTTACTCTAACCAAAAAAGTATCATTATCGCAATCTACTTTTATTTCAACCAAGTTTAAAAAATTACCACTTTCTTCTCCTTTTGTCCATAATCGGTTTTTAGATCGACTAAAAAAAGTTACTTTATTGGTTTCTATAGTTTTATTGTACGCTTCCTCGTTCATATAACCTAACATCAAAACAGTTTTGGTTTTGGCATCTTGAATAATTGCTGGAATTAATCCGTCTGTGTTTTTAGTATAATCTATATTCATATTTTCGAATTTAATGTCAATTACAATTTCAAAAATCAATTATAATCTTACGTTAATATTTTGTTTTTTTAGTTCTTTTTTCAGAACCGGAATTTCAATTTCCTGAAAATGAAAAACACTTGCTGCCAATGCTGCATCGGCTTTTCCGACTATAAATGCGTCTACAAAGTGTTGCATATTTCCTGCACCACCAGATGCAATTATCGGGATATTTACAGTTTTGGACAATTTAGCTAATGCTTCATTTGCAAATCCGTTTTTTGTACCATCATTATCCATTGATGTAAATAAAATTTCTCCTGCACCGCGAGATTCCACTTCTTTTGCCCAATCAAACAAATCGATTTCTGTTGCGATTTTCCCACCAACTAAATGCACCTTCCAAATTCCGTCAATTTGCCTGGCATCAATTGCAACGACAATGCATTGACTACCAAAAGCCAAAGCCAAATCGTTGATTAAATTTGGATTTTTTACTGCCGAGGAATTAATTGAAACTTTATCGGCTCCGTTTTTTAATAAAATTGATACATCTTCAATAGATGAAATTCCACCACCAACTGTAAAAGGAATATTGATAGTTTCGGCTACTTTTCTAACCAATTCAATCAGCGTTTTCCTGCGTTCTTCTGAAGCTGAAATGTCCAGAAAAACGAGTTCATCTGCACCCGTTTCTGTATATTTTTTGGCTAATTCTACAGGATCGCCAGCATCTTTGAGATCAACAAAATTTACACCTTTTACGGTTCGTCCGTTTTTAATATCAAGGCAAGGAATGATTCTTTTGGTAAGCATTTTTATTAAATAGTTATTCGTGAAAAATGACAAGTTTTATATAATTAGTGATTTGTTATTTTTTAACTTTTCACTAAATACAATTTACTTTTCACTCAAAATAAATTCTTCTAATTGTTTCAATGTAATTTTATTTTCATAGATGGCTTTTCCAATAATTGTTCCTTCACAACCCAATTCTGCTAGTTTTGGCAATTCATTAAAAGTAGAAATCCCGCCAGATGCGATGAGTTTTATTCCTTTGGCTTGATCTAAAATTTTAGCATACAAATCAAAACTTGGACCTTGTAACATTCCGTCTTTTGCTATATCGGTACAAATTACGTATTCTATTCTAGATTTTTGATAATTTTGAATAAAAGGAATTAAATCTTCTTTACTTTCTTCGAGCCAACCTGAAATGGCTACTTTTTCGTTATTAGCATCGGCTCCAAGAATTATTTTTTCTGATCCATATTTCGAAATCCATTCTTTAAACAAATCTGGATTTTTCACAGCAATACTTCCACCAGTTATTTGATTAGCGCCAGATTCGAATGCAATTCGCAAATCGTTATCTGATTTTAATCCGCCACCAAAATCAATTTTCAAAGAAGTTTGTGAAGAAATTTGCTCCAAAATTTTATGATTAACGATTCGGCTTGATTTTGCTCCGTCTAAATCGACCAAATGCAAATATTGAATGCCGTGTGCTTCGAATTCTTTAGCGACTTCTAACGGATTTTCGTTGTAAATTATTTTGGTATTGTAATCACCTTTGGAAAGTCGTACGCATTTTCCGTCGATGATGTCTATGGCTGGAATAATTCTCATAAAAGGTTATACGTTTGAAGTTAGAAGTAGGAAGTTTTTTAATATTTGCTCTCCAATTTTTCCACTTTTTTCAGGGTGAAATTGTACGCCATAGAAATTATTTTTTTGCATTGCCGATGAATATTCTGTTTCATAATTAGTAAGTGATATTGTTTCATTGCATTTTGGTGCAAAAAAACTGTGAACTAAATACATATATTCATTTTCTAGAATGTTTTCGAACAAACTAGATTTCAGATTAAAAATGTTATTCCAACCCATTTGTGGAACCTTAACGGCATTGGGAAACTTGATAATATCCACATCAAAAATACCCAAGCCTTTTGTAGTTCCTTCTTCTGATGAGTTGCACATGAGTTGCATTCCGAGGCAAATTCCTAGAACTGGTTGTTTTAATGTTGGAATAATTTTGTCTAAACCTGTTTCTCGAAGTTTTTTCATTGCGCTACTTGCTTCGCCAACGCCTGGAAAAATGACTTTATCTGCTTCTTGGATTTCTGCGATATTATTTGAAAGAACTCCTTCATAACCCAATCTTTCCAATGCAAATTGAATGCTTTGGATATTTCCTGCACCGTAATTTATGATTATTATTTTCATTTATTTTAAGTTGGTAGTTAGAAGATGGAAGTTGGGGAAAAAAGCATCAAACTTATTACATCCAACTTCAATCTTCCACTTTATAACACTCCTTTCGTACTCGGCAAAATCATTTTCTCGACATCTCGTTTTACAGCAACTTTAATTGCTTTTGCAAATGCTTTGAAAATGGCTTCGATTTTGTGATGCTCATTTGTGCCTTCGGCTTTAATGTTTAGGTTGGCTTTGGCGCCATCGGTAAACGATTTAAAAAAGTGAAAAAACATTTCGGTTGGCATTTGCCCAATCATTTCGCGTTTGAATTCGGTTTCCCAAACAAGCCAATTTCTTCCTCCAAAATCGATGGCTACTTGCGCCAAACAATCATCCAT
>JAYWEG010000170.1:0-4145 GCA_043779445.1 Bacteroidota bacterium | reverse complement strand
AAAGGAAATAAAACTGGTGTAGAATCCGACGAAAACGGAAAATTCACGATCGAATCTAAAACAGATTTTACGGCAATTGTAGTTAAATATTCGGGTTTTAAAGATAACGAAGTTTCATTAACAACAAACGTTACCACAAATTTAAAAGTTAAAATGTCTGGTTTACAAGAACTTAAAGAAGTTGTTGTGATTGGAAAACCAAAAAAGCATTTAGCTAAAAAAGATAATCCAGCCTATAAAATTCTTCAAGGTATTTGGAAAAACAAACGCAAAAACGGTTTATTACTTGCAAAAAGATATCAATATACACGATACACCACTGTATCTCAAGGTCTTAGCAACTTGGATAGTTTGTTTTTGAAACGAGTTTTGACAAAACAATATGATAGCGTTATAAAAATCGCTCAGCAAGACAAAAAACAAAAAAACTTTATTATTCCGGTTTATCTAAAAGAAACAAACGAGAAAATTTATGGAGATAATACCATAAAAAAAGAAAGAGTTGATGTTGAAGGCGAAAGAAATACTGGAGTTGTTCAAACTGGTTTTGTGCTAGATAGAATTAGTAATCTTATCCAAACCGTTAATATTTATGATGACGATATCGAAATTCTAAATAAATCTTTTGTTAGTCCAGTTTCGAGTAGAGGGTACAGCCAATATGAATATGTGTTGCAAGACAGCACTGTAGAAGACAATAAGAAATTTTATGAAATTTTATATTTTCCAAGAAATTCACAAGATCTACTTTTTGAAGGACGATTTAAAGTTGACTCAAAAACATTCGCCATAACAGATATTCTATTAAAAAATAATAGAAAAATGAACATAAACTTTGTGAGAAGTTTATCTATTGAAAAATCATTCACTCAGGAAAACGATAGCATTTATTTGCCCTTGAGGGATTATTACGAAGGTGATTTTACACTCATTAGCAAAGATGACAAAGAAAAAGGGTTGTATGTAAAAAAGAATATTTTATATTCTGATTATGATTTTACAATCACAAAAGAAGAACCTTCATTCTACGATGTTCAAGTACAACAAACTCGAAGTAAACAGTTTGAGAAAAACGATGATTATTGGCAAAGTTTAAATAATAGAGAAGCTGGTTTAAATAATACTCGAAAAATAATAACCGATTTAGGTTCTAACAAAAGAATTAAACGCGTAACGAATGCTATAACAATTTTGACAACAGGCTATTTTGGTGTCTTCAAAAATATTCAATTTGGTCCTTTTTGGAATGCAATCTCTAACAACGACATCGAAGGTATTCGTCTTAGAGGTGGCTTTCGATCTTTTAAAACCGTAAATGATTTGTTTAGAACAAAAACATATGTTGCTTTTGGAACAAAAGATAAAATCTTCAAGTATGGATTAGAAGCGAAATATCTCTTCAATCATGAGCCAAGAATGACCATTGGCGCATCTGTAACTCAAGATAACCTTCAATTAAGTGGTATTGGAATTCAAGAAAGTGAACTTTCTCCAAATACTGCCGCAACAAATGTTTTGATTGCTAGAGGCGAAAACTTTTCTCTGACAAGAGTTCAAAAGCAAGTAATTAATTATGATGTTGCATTTTCGAATAATTTCAAGTTGGGTGTTGGAATTATTCACAACGAAATGCGTTCTGCTAATTCCAATTTGTTTTTAATCGATTATCAATTGCCAGGAGATATTCAAAAAAATACGGTTACAGATTTTTCTACAAGTTTAACAATGGCCTACACTCCAAAAAGAGATGTATATGGTTTTGGTGTGGAACAAACCTATGGCGTAAATCTTTTTCCCACATTTGTCTTAAAGTATACCAAAGGATTTGATGGCGTTTTGGGTGGAGATTTTAATTATAATAAATTGCAGTTATCTATCAAAAAACCCCTTCGAATTAGCAATTTTGGAATTCTAAGAATGTATTTTGAATCGGCAATTGTATTTGACCGAGTTCCCTTGTCGTTGTTAACACCAGTTGTTGCAAATCAATCCTACTCACTTCAGTCCAATGCATTTTCATTGATTAATTTCTATGATTTTTCGACAGATAAATATTTTGCAGCTCATTTTGATCATCATTTTAACGGTTACATTCTTAATAGAATTCCGTTAATCAAAAAACTAAAACTTCGCGAAGTTATTTTTTACAGAGCTGTAATTGGTGGTATTTCCAATGATAATATTGCTATAAATAGATCAAGTATAAACTACAATGCTCCAAGTCGAAAAGCGTATGCCGAATATGGTTTTGGCTTTGAAAATATTGGAATTGGAAATTTTAAACCTATTAGAATTGATTTTATTTTTAGAACTGGTTTCAAAGATACTAACGGCATAGATTCCCCTCGATTTGGAGTAAGATTTGGATTTTTCCCAGAGTTTTAATGATGGAGAAAGCAATCGATTTTTTATCTAAAAAAGATACCATTTTCAAAACTATTATTGAAATTTACGGTGTTCCCTCCATTCCAAAAAGAGCGGAAGGTTTCGAAACATTATGTTTGTTAATTCTTGAACAACAAGTATCCATCGATTCTGCTAAAGCGACTTACAACAAATTAAAAAAACAAGTCGAAAGTTTTCAACCCGAAAGTTTAGTCGTTTTATCCGATGAAGTTTATAGAGCCTGTGGCGTGAGTCGACAGAAAACCAAATACATAAAATGTCTCGCCGAAGCCATTCTCAAAAAAACAATCGATTTAGAAAGTTTGCCCAAAAAATCTCCAGAAATTGTGCGACAAGAACTCATCAAGATCAAAGGAATTGGCAATTGGACTATTGATGTTTACCTAATGTTTGCGCTACAAACTCCAGATATTTTGCCACTCGGAGATATTGCAGTTGTTAACACAATAAAAGAATTACTCCATATTCACGACAAATCAGAAATGGAAATTTATACGCAAAATTGGATTCCATATCGTTCTATGGCAACATTTTTATTATGGCACCATTATTTGCAAAAGCGCAATCGAAAAGTAGAATATTGATTTTAACATATAATTAAATTAATTTATAAATAATTAAGCATAAATTTGTATAAGATTTTATTCACAATGAAAAAAAATTATTTCATAGTATTGGTTTTGATTGGTTTCTTTATGATGCCAAATACAACTTTTGCGTGTATAATGACTTCAAAAAAATCATCTTGCAAGACAGAAATGAAATCTGGTGCTTGCAAAATGAAATGTTGCCAAAAAAAATCTAAAGACAAATCTAGTAAAGGTTGTGATGGGAAATGTAACAAATCTACATGCCAAGTTCAAACCGTTTCGTTTGGAGCAATTTTACCAAATTCTACTGATTTTAAAATAAACAATGAACTTGCTTCTACTTCTAAACAAGTTTTTTATAATAAAGAAACTAATATTTCTAAAGGTTTCTTTTTCATTTGGTCTCCACCAAATATAGGATAATTTCATTTTGCAACAGCCAAAAAAGTATTCTGTTTAGAATGCTATAATTTCTGTTTGGATTCAAAATTATCTTAAATTTTAAAAAAACTTTTCATGAAATTTTTATCAAATATGTTGATAGCAATCGTTGTATTGTTATCAATCACCAATTCGTTTGCACAAATTTCCAAAGCCGAAATTGTGGCAACGGGATTAACCTGTTCTATGTGTTCCAACGCCATCAACAAACAACTCAAAAAATTGCCCGAAGTCGAAAATGTGGCTATCGATTTAAACACCAATACTTTTACTGTTTCCTTAAAAAAGAACAGCACAATTACTCCAAGAATTTTAAAAGAAAGCGTTCAAAAAGCAGGTTTTTTTGTAGGTTCAATGATTGTTACCATAAATTTTGACAACCAAAAAATCGATGAGAATTCTAAAATTAAAAAAGACAATTTGAATTTAATTTTCATAGATACAAACCAAAAAATATTAAATGGTTTAACAAAATTTAAAGTTTTAGACAAAGGTTATTTAGTGATGAAAGATTTCAAAAAAAATCTAAAAATCTATTCGAAATATGCAAGTTATAACTTAGATAATGAAGATGATTATCATTTGAAACCGTTATAAAAATGAAATATTTATTTATAATTTTCATTGTTAGTTTTCGGCTTTCGGCACAAGAATTATTTGTCATGACCGAGCCGGCAAGCAATATGCCGACAGGTTCTATAGGTGCGC
>JAYWEG010000169.1:0-4147 GCA_043779445.1 Bacteroidota bacterium | reverse complement strand
ACATCATCTTACATTTCAATAAAAAAGATTTTGCCAACGTGGTGGCAATATTTACTAACAATCCAAGTGCCAAAGTAATCGAAATTGCAAAAAATAATGATATCGAATGTATAATGTTTGGTAAAACTGAGTTAAATGAAGGTTTTGTATTAGATAAATTAAATGCTATAAATCCCGATTTAATAGTTTTGGCAGGTTTTTTATGGAAATTTCCTGAATCAATAATAAATAGTTTCTCAAATAAAATCATTAATATTCACCCAGCCCTCTTGCCTAAATATGGTGGAAAAGGAATGTATGGAATCAATGTGCATCAATCCGTTTTAGATAATCAGGAAGCTGAAACTGGAATCACGATTCATTATGTAAATAAAAATTATGATGAAGGCGAATTTATTTTCCAAAAATCGATTTCGATAAACGAATGCAAAACCGCTGAAGAAATTGCCCAGAAAATTCACGAATTAGAAACCGATAATTTTCCACAAGTAATTCAACAACTTATAACTCATAACTTATAACCTTTTGAACCACGAAGTACATATATATACAGATGGTGCAGCCAAAGGAAATCCAGGAAAAGGAGGTTACGGCATTGTCATGGAATTGGTCGGAACGCCACATTTTAAAGAATTCTTCGAAGGTTTTCGTCATACGACAAATAATCGAATGGAACTTTTGGCCGTAATTGTTGGGTTAGAAAAACTCAAAAACCCGAATATGAAAGTTTTGGTCGTTTCGGACTCTAAATATGTGATTGATTCGGTAGTGAAAAAATGGGTTTTTGGTTGGGAAAAGAAAGGTTTTGCTGGCAAGAAAAATCCCGATTTGTGGAAACGTTTCCTTATTGTATATCGAAAACACCAAGTCGAATTTCAATGGATAAAAGGTCACAATAATCACAAACAAAATGAGCGTTGTGATGAATTATCGGTTTATGCTTCGGGTTTAAAAACACTTTCTGTTGATGAGTTTTATGAAAAAGAACATGATAAATTGTTTTAAAACTTTGCAACTCACAAATTTTGCAACTCTGCAACTTAAAACCTATCTTTGCAGTCTTAATTTAGACTTGAATAATGAACAAACTTTTAATAGTAGGAACAGTCGCTTTCGACGCCATTGAAACACCTTTCGGAAAAACAGACAAAATTCTTGGTGGAGCAGCCACATATATAGGACTTTCGGCTTCGAATTTCAATTTAAAATCTGGAATAGTTTCAGTTGTTGGAGAAGATTTTCCGCAAGAACACTTAGATTTATTGACCTCTAAAAACATTGATATTTCTGGAATCGAAATCGTTAAAGGGGGAAAAACCTTTTTCTGGTCAGGCAAATATCATAATGACATGAATTCTCGCGATACATTGGCAACAGAATTGAATGTCTTAGCAGATTTTAATCCAATTGTTCCAGAAAGTTTCAAAGATGCAGATGTGGTCATGCTCGGAAACTTACATCCGATTGTTCAATCTGGTGTTTTGAATCAAATGGAAACTAAACCAAAATTAGTGGTACTAGACACAATGAACTTTTGGATGGATTGTGCTTTACCAGAGTTACTTGATGTTATAAAACGTGTCGATGTAATCACGATCAACGATGAAGAAGCCCGTCTATTATCAGGAGAATATTCGTTGGTAAAAGCCGCTGCGAAAATCCAGACTATGGGTCCAAAATATGTAGTAATAAAAAAAGGAGAACACGGAGCACTTATTTTCCACAATAATGAGGTTTTCTTTGCTCCAGCATTGCCACTAGAAGAGGTTTTTGACCCAACTGGGGCAGGAGACACATTTGCTGGGGGTTTTGCAGGATATTTAACGCAATCAGAAAATATTTCGTTCGATAACATGAAAAACGCCATCATTCACGGATCGAATTTAGCTTCTTTTTGTGTTGAGAAATTCGGAACCGAAAGAATGCAAAACATAAAAAAAGAAGAAGTTCAAGACCGATTGAAACAATTCAAATCATTAACACAATATGATATTCAATTATAACAAATTAATACGCCTCGAATTTTCGGGGCTTTTTTTTAGCAAATTTCTGTTCAAACATTTAAGTAAAATAGTTTCATCTAAATTAAATGCATTCAAAAAAATTAAACCATAAAGAATTTAAGTTATTTAAGGCTTAATGAATATTAATTTCTTAATGGTTGAAAGTTAAATTTTAATTTTTAAACCTAGAACTCACAACATACAACAAAAAAATGAGCGACAGCATCAAACACGAATGCGGTATTGCATTTCTCAGATTATTAAAACCGCTAGAATTCTACAAAGAAAAATACGGAACGGCATTCTATGGCATACAAAAAATGTATTTGCTCATGGAAAAACAGCACAATCGTGGTCAAGATGGAGCAGGATTTGCCTCAATAAAACTCGATGTTGAACCAGGCGAACGTTACATTTCCCGATTGAGATCGAATGAACCACAAGCTATTCAAGACGTTTTTAAGCAAATAAATGGGCGCATTAACGAAAAAATGATCGAGAATTCAAATTATAATGATGATGTTGCGGCTCAAAAAGCCAATTTGCCTTACTTGGGAGAATTGTACTTGGGTCACGTGCGCTATGGAACTTTCGGAAAGAACTCTATAGAAAATGTACATCCGTTTTTGCGTCAAAACAACTGGATGCATCGAAATTTATTGCTAGCTGGAAATTTCAACATGACCAATGTCAAAGAACTTTTTAATAGTTTGATAGAACTTGGACAGCATCCAAAAGAAATGGCGGATACAGTAACTGTAATGGAAAAAATAGGACATTTTCTAGATGAAGAAGTAACCGAACTATACCAAGAATGTAAAGAAAACGGATTGTCAAAAAGAGAAGCGTCTCCCATAATTGCAGAAAAACTCGATTTGGTAAAAATCTTGAAAAAAGCATCAAAAAACCTTGATGGCGGTTACGCCATGGCAGGATTATTGGGACATGGCGATGGATTTGTGTTTAGAGATCCCGCAGGAATTCGACCTGCATTTTACTATCAAGATGATGAAATTGTGGTTGTTGCATCAGAAAGACCAGTAATTCAAACGGTTTTTAATATCGATTTCGATAAAATTCAAGAATTACAACCTGGAAATGCTTTAATAGTCAAAAAAAACGGAACCGTTTCTGAACAAAACATTATTGCGGCAACTACAAAAAAAGCATGTTCTTTCGAAAGAATTTATTTTTCTCGTGGCTCTGATGCAGAAATCTATCAAGAACGAAAAAATCTTGGAAAATTGATTCTTCCAGCAGTATTGAATGCTATTGAAAATGATACTGACAACACCGTTTTCTCGTATATTCCCAACACAGCAGAAACTTCTTTTTACGGAATGGTAGAAGCTGCACAAGATTTTTTGAACCAACGTAAAAACGATTTTATTTTAAATAATCGTTCTAGTTTGACCAAAGAGTCTTTACAAGAATTATTATCGGTAAAAATTCGAACCGAAAAAGTTGCCATAAAAGATGCTAAACTACGAACATTTATTACCGAAGATGCCTCGCGCGATGATTTGGTTGCGCATGTATATGATGTGACTTATGGCGTAATTAAGCCCACTGATAATCTTGTAATCATTGACGATAGTATTGTTCGTGGAACGACTCTGAAAATGTCAATCATCAAAATGATGGATCGATTGAAACCGAAATCGATAGTGGTTGTTTCATCCGCACCACAAATTCGTTATCCAGATTGTTATGGAATTGACATGGCAAAACTCGAAGGTTTAGTAGCATTTAAAGCCGCGTTAGCATTATTAAAAGAAAGTAATTTATCTCATATTATCGATGAAGTTTATGCAAAATGTAAATCGCAAGAATTCGTAAAAGATAGCGAAGTCACGAACTTTGTCACAGCAATATATGAACCATTCGAACCACAAGAAATTTCGGATAAAATTGCCGAAATGCTAACCTCAGAAGATGTTAAGGCTGAAGTGAAAATTATCTTTCAAACCGTAGAAAATTTGCATATTGCTTGTCCAAAAAACCTAGGGGATTGGTATTTTACGGGCGATTATCCAACACCGGGCGGCAATCGAGTTGTGAACCGAGCGTTTATGAACTTTTATGAAGGAAAAGACACAAGAGCCTATTGATTGTTAAAATTTGTATTTCAACGAGTTTTAGGG
>JAYWEG010000168.1:0-4156 GCA_043779445.1 Bacteroidota bacterium | reverse complement strand
TATTATAAAATTTACAAGTCTAAAAATTCAAAATGAGTTTAGTAAAACTTACCATAAAAGGAATTTCATACAGTCAAACGCAAAATGGAGCCTATGCTCTGATTATGAACGAGGTTGATGGTGAGCGAAAATTACCTATAGTCATTGGTGCTTTTGAGGCACAATCTATTGCAATTGCTCTCGAAAAGGAAATTAAACCCACAAGACCATTAACTCACGATTTATTCAAAAATTTTGCAGATCGGTTTCAAATATTGGTCAAACAAGTGATAATTCATAAATTAGTGGATGGTGTTTTCTATTCGAGTATTATTTGTGAAAGAGATAAAATCGAAGAAATTATTGATGCCCGAACCTCTGATGCGATTGCATTAGCATTACGGTTTGGCGCTCCAATTTTTACATATAAAAATATTTTAGAAAAAGCTGGCGTATATTTGAATAATCAACAAACTCAAAATTTGGAGAATCAAGAAGATGACTTTTTATCGAATCCAGAAACTTTTGGAATAAATCAAGAAACGAATACATCTGCTGGAGCCTATTCAAAAAACACAATCGATGAACTTCATGAATTTTTAGAAACTGCAGTTCAAGAAGAAGACTATGAAAAAGCAGCCAAAATTAGAGATGAAATTTCAAAACGATAGTATTTAGTTTTACGTGTGGAATAATTAAAGCATTTTTTTTAATGTTTTTTATAAATCGATATCCAAAAAATTTAAACCTTTTTTAAACCTTGCAACTTTTCTGTTATGAAACAATACCACGATTTAGTAAAACATGTACTCGAAAATGGAAATCAAAAGGGCGATAGAACTGGCACTGGAACAAAAAGTGTATTTGGTTATCAAATGCGTTTTGATTTATCTGAGGGTTTTCCTATGGTTACCACCAAAAAGTTACACCTAAAATCGATTATTCATGAGTTATTATGGTTTTTGAAAGGGGAAACAAATATTGCCTATTTAAAAGAAAATAACGTTAAAATTTGGGACGATTGGGCAGACGAAAACGGAGAATTAGGTCCGGTTTATGGACATCAATGGCGAAATTGGAATTCCGAAGAAATAGATCAAATAACAGAATTAATTGAAACCTTAAAAACCAATCCAAATAGCAGAAGAATGTTAGTTTCTGCTTGGAATCCAAGTGTTCTGCCCGACACTTCGAAATCTTTTGCAGAAAATGTTGCAAACGGAAAAGTTGCTTTGCCACCTTGTCATGCTTTTTTTCAGTTCTATGTTTCACAAGGGAAACTGTCTTGTCAATTATACCAACGTAGTGCAGATATTTTTCTTGGAGTTCCTTTCAATATAGCTTCGTATGCCCTTTTCACGATGATGATTGCGCAAGTTTGCAATCTTAAACTAGGGGAATTTATTCATACTTTTGGAGATGCCCACATCTATAACAATCATTTTGAACAACTAGAGTTGCAACTTTCTCGTGACGTAAAACCATTACCAAAGATGATTCTAAATCCCGAAGTAAAAAACATTTTAGATTTTACTTTTGATGATTTTACTCTAGAAGGCTATGAACCTCACGCATCTATAAAAGGCGCCGTGGCGGTTTAAATAAAACTATTGTGGTTTTGTTGTGGTACAATTTTGGTGTAATTTCATTTTGTAGGACAATAATTTATTCAAAGTTAATTTTAACAAAAAAATCTTTTGGATCTATTATAACTTCACTTTTAGGATAGGGCAAAACATTGATTTCAGTAATTTTTAATTTAGGATAATATTTCGAAAACCAAAGGATGTTTTCTTTGTATAATTTTGGTGATAGTAATATATTTTGTTTAGAAACCAGTTTTTGATTTTTGTAAATTTCAACTTGAATTTCACATTCGCCAGCCCAAATGCAATTTACACCCTCGGGGCAACGCGAATCATTTATAACTTTTTTTAGCACCAATTGAGTACCTTTTTTCTTGACTAGTTTTTGGCTAAATGATACTGATTTTAAAAAGGTATCTTTTTTTTGAGCATTTATGGATATGCATACAAACAAAATTAAAAATAGGATTGTTTTTTTCATGAAGTGATTTCTCTAAAAATACTTTCTAAATTTTTATTTTTTTGGTTCAATTGTAGGGTTTTCAAACCATTATCATAGGCAAAATCAAAAACTGCTGGGCGCATATCTTTTTCGGACAAAAAGACTAATTCCCAAACAAAATCGTGTGTATTTTTATACGATTTTAGATGCGGAATTCTTGCCACGGCTTCTTCCTCGATTTTATAATCAAATTCTACTTCAATCACTTGTTCTTTATCAGCAGAAATCAAATGATCGAGTTTTTTATCGGCAACAATAATGCCTTTGTTAATGATGATTACACGATCACAAATGGCTTCGACTTCTTGCATAATGTGCGTGGAAAGAAAAACGGTTTTGTCTTTTCCGACGTTTTTTATCACATTTCTGATTTCTAATAATTGATTTGGATCAAGTCCAGTTGTAGGTTCATCGAGAATTAAAACATCAGGATTGTGTAAAAGTGCATTAGCTAAACCAACTCGCTGGCGAAAACCTTTTGACAATTGACCAATCTTTTTATGACTTTCTGAAGATAATCCTGTCAAAACAATAACTTCTTCGATTCTAGAATTTGCAATTTTATAAACCGAAGCATTAAATTCTAAATATTCACGAACATACAAATCCAAATACAACGGATTGTGTTCTGGCAAATACCCAACAGATTGCTGTACCAATTTTTGATGATCCATTACATCAAAACCATTGACATTAGCTTCGCCAGAATCGGCACCAATATAAGTCGTTAAAATTTTCATTAAAGTCGATTTTCCTGCACCATTTGGACCGAGAAAACCTACAATTTCTCCTTTTTTGACTGAAAAAGAAATGTTGTCTAATGCTTTTTGGTCACCATAAGATTTGGAAATATTTTTAACTTCTATAGACATTTATGTAATATTTAAAACAAAAGTAAGTAGAAAATTTTAATAATTTTAATGCTTGTTAATTTTTAGATCAATACATTTACATCAAATAATAATTTAAATGAAGAAAATATTAATATCTCAAATATTGTTTGTCGCATTTTGTTTAAATGCTCAAGTAAAACCAAAAAGCTTCAATTCAGAAATAATCAGAATCGAAACCGAATTATCATCTGATAAAATGGAAGGTAGAGCAATTTTCACAAAAGGAATCGATTCGGCATCGGTATTTATTGAAAAAGAATTTACAAAAATAAATTTGCAGAAATACAATGAGTTAAAAAATTACCGACAAGAATTTAAAATTGATGGCAAAAATGCTAATAACGTGATCGGAATTTTGAAAGGAAAATCTAAACCAGATGAATTTGTGATTTTTTCGGCTCATTATGATCATTTAGGATTAAAAAAATCTGGAATAGACCAAATTTATAATGGTGCGAACGACGATGCATCGGGAGTTACAGCAGTAATTGCACTTGCAAAACATTACAAAGAAATGAACATCAACGAGCGAACGTTGATTTTTGTCACCTTTACAGGAGAAGAAACTGGGGGATTTGGAGCAAAATTTTTCTCAAAAAACATCAAGGCTGACCAAGTTGTTGCTATGTTCAATATTGAAATGATTGGAACCGAAAGTAAATGGGGCAAGAATTCGGCATATATTACTGGGTATGAAAAATCTGATTTTGGCGAAATTTTGCAAAAAAATCTTAAAGGTTCTGATTTCAAATTCTATCCTGATCCATATCCCAGTGAGCAACTTTTTTATCGTTCGGATAACGCAACACTGGCGTATCTTGGAGTTCCAGCACATACTATTTCGACCTCTAAAATGGATGTTGAACCTAATTATCATCAATTATCCGACGAAGTTTCGACTTTAGATTTGAATAATATGACCGAAATTATTAAATCATTAATAATTAGTTCGCAAAGTATTATCCTTGGAAAAGATGCGCCAACAAGGGTCAAAGAATAGATATGAAATTTATTTTTAAATTTTTGATAAAAAGAATCAGTATTTAAGAATTAAATTAATACTTTAGCAAAATAAAAATACAATGAACAATAATCAATCATATTATAGCAACTCATTTTATAGCTTCTGGAACAGAAGTCAGGATTGTTGTGTGGTTATTGAATAAATTATTAATTCAAACAAAATATACAAACAA
>JAYWEG010000167.1:0-10361 GCA_043779445.1 Bacteroidota bacterium | reverse complement strand
CTGAATTTGGTTTGTTTTTAAAATAAACCCATGCGTCTTGTGTTTGTGAAAAACTACAAAAACTCAAAAATAAAATAAAAAATAGTATATTTTTTTTCATAATTATTTAGTTTAAAATTCAAATTTACGAAATTACTCCCGATCCAACTAATTCATCATCAATATTCCAAGCCACAAATTGCCCGGATGTTATTGCAGATTGCTTTTCTTCGAATTCTACATACAAGCCAGATGCAAACTGATGTAAAATTGCTTTTTGCAAGCGCTGACGATATCTAACTCGAGCCATAACTAACTTGGTTTCTCCATTTTTTAATGCTAAATCATTCCTGACCCAATGGATTTCTGCTTTATCTACAAACAGAACTTTTTTGAATAATCCAGGATGATTGGAACCTTGACCAGTATAAATTGTATTAGTTTGTACGTTGGTTTCCAAAACAAATAAGCCTTCTTTTGTACCTCCAACATTAAGTCCTTTGCGTTGCCCAACCGTAAAATAGTGTGCGCCTTGATGTTTTCCAAGTACTCTTGAGGCGGATTCTGAGGTATAATTTCTATTTTGAGATAAAAAATGTAATTCTCCTTCTTTAGTTAAAAAAGTATTTATTTTTTCTTCATAAAGAACCGAATTGGCATCAATTTCAAAGATCAAGCCTTCTTTTGGTTGCAATTTTTGTTGTAAAAATTCGGGTAAACGCACTTTTCCAATGAAACATAGTCCTTGTGAATCTTTTTTTTCGGCCGTGACTAATTCCATTTTTGTTGCAATTTCTCTAACTTCGGGTTTTGTTAATTCGCCAATTGGGAATAGTGATTTTTCTAATTGTTCCTGCGAAAGTTGACATAGGAAATAGGATTGATCTTTATTGTCATCTTTTCCTGCTAAGAGTTGGTAGGTTATTTTTCCATCAATTTCAATTTCGCCTTTACGACAATAATGACCAGTTGCCACAAAATCGGCTCCAAGTTGTAGCGCAATTTTCATGAAAACATCGAATTTGATTTCGCGATTACACAAAACATCGGGATTCGGAGTTCGACCTTTTTCATATTCGTCGAACATGTAATCTACAATTTTTTCTTTATATTGTTCACTTAAATCAACGGTTTGAAAAGGAATTCCAAGTTTTTCTGCAACTAATAATGCGTCATTGCTGTCTTCGAGCCATGGACATTCATTGGAAATGGTTACAGAATCATCATGCCAATTTTTCATAAAAAGACCAATAACCTCATAACCTTGTTTTTGTAACAAATACGCAGCAACACTAGAATCTACTCCTCCAGAAAGACCAACAACAACACGTTTCATTTCTATTTATGTTTAAAATACAAAGATAATGACATTGTTGATGTTTGTAAAGATTTTATGATTTTATTTTTTTTTGAAATTTTTTGCCTTGTTTATTAAAGTTTTCGGATTTCACAAGTTTTCCATCGGTATAGAATTTCCAAATACCAATTTTTTTTCCATCTTTAAAAATTCCCTGAGCCGTAATTTTGTCGTTAATATCTTTGTAAGTAGCCAAACCGTCATATTCGTCATTTTTGTAGGTTACCGTCTCCAGTAAAACACCTTTTTCTGAAAAATTTTTATAAACTCCATTTTTGATTCCATTGGAAAATTTGGTTTCTTCTGCAATCTTTCCATCTTTGTAATAAATTGTTTTTAATCCATCGATTTTTCCAAGTTTATAATTTTCTAAAGTCATGATAACTTTTGAAGCTTCGTGATAGTATTTCCAAATCCCATCTTTTAGCTTGTTTATTACCTTTCCTTCGCTAACAATATTTTTTTTTTGGTCATAAAAAGTAGTGTATGCCGAATTATCTTTTGAATTAAAAACTCGAACCCCTATTATATTAACTGCCTTTGTATCGTCATAGTAATTGAATGTTCCAATTTCTTTTCCGTGCTCAAAAGTCCCTTCGTAACGGAGTCTTTTAGATTCTTCGAAAAAACCTTTCCAAGGACCATGTTTTTTACCGTTTTCGTCGAGTTTATTTGTGTCTGATTGTGCGAACGAAAAGTTTATAAAAAGTAAAAGAATACTTATTGATTTCATTTTTTTATTTTTATTTAGAACAACAAAAATAGTTTTTTATTGTATTTTAATTTTAGTTTCAACTTTGTAAATTAAGTTTAGGTCAAAAAAAGAGGATTTTGTCAACAAAATCCTCTTTTTTTTTAAATATTTTAATTTTTTTAATTTTTTACTTCAAAACAAAACTTGTGTTACTCACAACTTCGTTTTTATCAAAAACTTTTAGATAATAGGTCCCAGTAGCAAAATTTGTTCCTGGTAAATCTTCGGTAATTTCAATAGTTTTTTTATTGTAATTTACATTTTTTTCAAAAGAATAGGTTAACGAAACATCTCTAAATCGAATGGTCTTCTTTTCGCCCAAAACATTATTTCCTGGATCTATAACTTGAACGTAATATTTTTTTTCTAAATCATCTACAATTTTATTTTCTGCAATAAAAAAACTAATTCTCAATCGGTTAACTCTACTTGCTTGATCAGTTACAGATTCTTTACCTGAGTTTTTAACTTTCAAGGGAGTACATTTAAAATTCAAAAGGGTTAATTCAGAAGCTTTTTCGACCGTTTTTGCTAAAACTTCATTTTTTTCTGACAAGGTTTTAGTAATTAATTTTTCTGAATTTAGAACAGAGTTTGTACTGTCAATTTTTGTACTCAGATTTTTGTTTTTTGACAAAAGATCATTTACTTCAACAACCATGTTTTTCATTTTTCTATCAAGATTGATGAACTTGTTTTTAAACACAGTTAATGTAGCAATGCTTCCGTCAGATTTTTTGATATCTTCCATCAACTGAACGATTTTGTCTCTCTCAATAATTAATTCTTGCGACATTGCAGTATTTTCTGCGATAGCATTGTCATAAATAATTTTTAAAGCATTGAAATCTCCCAAGATTTTTTCTTTGTCTTTTTTGACCACAACTACTTCTTTTTGAGCCTCATTGGTTTTGGTTATAAGTGTTGTGATGTATACCAAACAACCAATCAAGGCTAATGATAACAAAAAAACGGCAACTTTTAGTTTAGAAATTCTCGGTGCAGTTTCTTCTTCTGAGTATTTTGATTCCATTATCTAAATTTTTTGTTAATTGCAAATATAAAATTTTTAATTTCTTAAAATAATATTTCTGTTATTAATTTAATTTAATTAATTTTTAAATGTAAATTTGATTTTTTGATTTTAATTATGGAAAAACTAGTACCATTCTATATTTCGGATTTGGCTAAAATAACCAATCATAGAAGTGGAGAAGTTAAATTTGGTGAAAAAATGATAACTGTCCCAAAAGGCAATGATATCAAAACGTTTATAGAAAATTGCGAGGCAAAATATGTATTGTTTGGAATTCCAGAAGATGTTGGAGTTAGAGCAAACTATGGTAGACCTGGAACATCCTCTGCTTGGGAAAGTGCCATTAGTAGTATCGCTAATATTCAGCATAATCGATTTAGTAAAGGTTATAATTTATTGGTTATCGGGCAATTAGATGTTTCGAAAGAAATGCAAGAAGCACAAAATCTTAATTTTAATATCACAGAAGATCGCAAAAAACTTCATTTATTAGTAACTTCAATCGATAAAGAGGTTTCGCATATTATTAGTATTATTGCAAAAGCGGGCAAAATTCCAATAATCATTGGAGGAGGACATAACAATGCCTATGGATGTATCAAAGGCACAGCACTTGCTAAAGGAAAACCAATAAACGCTATCAATTTCGATGCACACTCCGATTTCCGTATTCTCGAAGGTCGTCATAGCGGTAATGGTTTCTCTTATGCCTATGAAGAAGGTTTTTTAAAAAAATATTTTGTTTTTGGACTTCACGAAAATTATACCTCTAAAAATGTTTTAGACATTCTAAAAAAAATTGAAGATAGAGTTCGATTTAATACCTATGATGAAATTAATATCCGAAAACAAAAAGACTATTTGCAAGAAATGGAATTGGCTTTTGATTTCATTAATAACGAATATTTTGGAATTGAAATAGATCTTGATTCTATTCCAAATATTGCCAGTAGTGCTATGACTTTAAGTGGTTTTTCTGTTGAGGAGCTCAGACAATTTGTATCTTTTTTTGGAAAATCAAAAAATGCCTCCTATTTGCATATTTGTGAAGGAGCGCCAGATTTAGGCGAAGAAAAAAACAACCATTTAATTGGAAAACTCATTGGTTATTTAGTTACAGATTTTATGAAATCGAATCAACAGAAAATCTAGTTTAACAATTAGGTTCAACTCTGTACTTTTCTTTGAATTAATAAATCCTATCTTTGCACAAATTTAATTTATGTTATTCGAAGATTTATCATTATCAAATAGTATTCAAAAAGCCGTTTTTGAGCAAGGTTATACCAATGCAACTCCCATTCAAGAAAAAGCAATACCAATTATACTTTCCGGAAAAGACATTGTGGGTTGTGCCCAAACCGGAACCGGAAAAACAGCGGCATTTGCCATACCAATCATTCATCAATTACACCGAATTGTAGGTTCCTCTAAAAAAGCAAAAGAAATCAGAACACTTGTCGTAACTCCAACTCGTGAGTTGGCGGTACAAATTGGAGAAAGTTTTGATACTTATGGAAAATATACAAACTTAGTTCAATTAACCATTTTTGGAGGAGTTTCACAAGTTTCACAGGTTGATGCTTTGCGAAAAGGAATTGATATTTTAGTTGCCACTCCTGGTCGATTATTGGATTTACACAAACAAGGATATATTGATTTTGATCACATTCATCATTTGGTTCTAGACGAAGCCGATCAAATGTTAGATATGGGTTTTATTAATGATGTTAAAAAAATTGTGAAATTAACACCAAAAAATCGTCAAACACTTCTTTTTTCCGCCACGATGCCTATGGCTATTCGTGAATTAGCCGAAACGTTTTTGACAAAACCAGAATATGTATCCGTTACACCCGTATCCTCCACAGCCGAAACTGTGGAACAACGTTTATATTATGTGGATAAAGCAGATAAAAGACAATTGTTGTACCATTTGATAAAAAATGAAAACCTTTCAGATGTTTTGGTTTTTTCTAGAACAAAACATGGAGCAGACAATGTGGTAAAAGCCCTGCGTAAACAAGACATTGCTGCAGAAGCGATTCATGGCGATAAATCTCAAAATGCGAGACAACGCGTTTTAGACGCTTTCAAAAACAAAGAAGTTGGCGTTTTAGTCGCCACAGACATTGCCGCTCGTGGCATCGACATTAGTCAATTGCCCTTTGTGATTAATTTCGATTTGCCGAATATTCCAGAGACCTATGTGCACAGAATTGGTAGAACTGGTCGAGCAGGAAATGGTGGAATTGCAATTTCTTTTTGTGGTCGTGACGAAGAAGGATATTGGAAAGATATTCAGAAACTCATAAAGGTTAATGTTAAAACCATAAACGATCATCCCTATCCATGGAAAATAGAGGAGCCCAACCCCAATTCAAAACCCGATTTGAGAAATAAAAATAAAGAAATGAACTCCAGAAAGTCTGATGCTTCTAAAAAAAATAAAAAGCGTTGGTACTAATCATTTTTTTATTTTCCTTCTAAATTCTCATTAAAAGAAGAGGGCAATAATTGTGGGATAAATTTTATGAGTAACGGGAGCAATAAACTTCCGCCAGGGATCAAAAATAATGTCAAAGAGGGAATTGTTTTGCAAATATCTAATAATTGACTTTTTACTTTTTTTCTTTCCGATTCGTCCAAATCTCTTTTAGTGGAAATTGCCAATAGAAGCATTAATTCTTTGCTTTGGGAGATTTCTTTTGCCAATCTTTTTTTATTTCTCAAGACTAAAGTTGAAACCTTTTTAGTAGTTTGATCGTAAAAACTTTTCACAACACTAGATTTGTTTAGATATGGGATTTGGTTTTTGTTTTTTTCGATAAAACCATGGGTTTCTTTGATGCTTTCTTCTACAAAATTGTCAGAAATTGAAAGTTTTTCTGCTAATTTAAGCAAGAAAAAATGTTCTTCGTTTTCTATTCTTCCATCGTTCCAAAGTGCGAGACTTGATAGATCAATAATATATTTTTTTTCAAGATCATTGGTAAAATAATCTAGATTAATGGTGTCTAAATTGTTTGTTTCAGAATTAGATAATTTTCCATAACGAAGCGAACTTTCGAATAATTTGATAAGCAAATCATCATGGTCGGATTTGTTACTTTTGGTTTTTAGTGCAAACGAAATGGTACTCAAAATCGTTTCTTCAATTGATTTTAGGTATTTTTCTGAAATAGAATCATTTATTAAAAAATGTTGAAAAGCTAAAACATCTACGAACAAAAAAGCATTGGAAATCAAATTAGAAAAATTTTTACTAATAACATTTTCATTAATATGAATACGATCGTCGATAATATTCTCTAGATTTATTGAAGGAGAATTTTTTGGTAAAATCTTTTTTAAAAGATTAAAACGATGAGGATTTATTTCTTCGTAAAAACGAATAGCAACTTTAATAAATTCTGTTATTGAAACCTTTTTAATATTAAAAATATAAATTTTAAAAAGTGAGTCCAGTAAACGTACTTTAGACATTTCGCCCTTTAACCAACTTTCATTTTCAAATTCTAAATGAAAATTTAATGAAACAGTAGTTCCAAATAAAAAACCAGATTTTCTGAGGTCAAAATAAAACTCTTCTTTACTAATGGATTGATTTTCAATTTTTTGATCAATAAAATATTTATCAATCCAACCATGAATAGAAGGATTTATCATTTTATTAATCCTGAACAAGCCACACGAGCCCCAGCATTTCCAGAGGGTTGTGTAGTAAAATCATCTGTACCTTGATGCACAATTAAACCTTTTCCGAGTATATTTTTTGTTTCATCTGCACAACCAATGCACCATTCATCAGTAGTTAAAGTAATGCTACCATTACCTTTTTCATCTGCTATAAAGTTACCAATATCGCCTTTGTGATATTCTGAAACGCCCCATTTTCCGTGTTTTTTAAATGTTGGATTCCAATGTCCTCCTGCCGAACTACCGTCCTCAGCAGTACAATCTGCCTTTTCATGAATGTGAATTGCATGAACTCCAGGATTTAGTCCAGAGAGTTTCGCAACAAATGTTACTTTTCCGTTTTTCTCAACAAATGTTGCCGTTCCCGCTACGCTACTTTTACTTTTTGATTCGAAAACTACGTTTAATATATTATCAGTTTTTGATGAATTTATAGTTTTACAACTTAGGATTATTGCAAAAATAAGTACTATTGTAAAGATTAATTTTTTCATGATTATTTTTTTTATAAAATTAAGCATTATTTTCTAAGAAATAACTTTTGTTTCCTAAATTTTGGAATTCAATTAACATTTTTTATATTTGTGAATTATATATTCACTAACAATAAACCAATTTTAATGAAAATTCAAAAAATTATTTACTTATTTTGTACTGTTTTACTAAGTATTTGCAGTTTTGGTCAAAAAAATAATAGTCTCAAGGATGGCGTTCAATATCAAAAAAGTTTAAAATTTAATTCAGATACTGACTCCAAAATGGCCATAAATTTATTTTCTAAAGAATATAAACTTGGAAAAGGTAACACATTTGTCGAAAAAACAGCATCTTTAGACAAAAGCGGAATTTCTCATACAAGACTTCAGCAATTCTATAAAGGAATAAAAGTAGAATTCGGCATGTTAATAACTCATGCTCATGACGAAAATGTTTCGTCAATTAACGGAGAGTTGTATAATGCCGAAGGTTTAAACTTGATTCCAAGTATTGATAAATCTAAAGGTCTAGATTTTGCAATTATTGCTTCTAAAAGCACAAAATTTCTTTGGGATTCGCCAGAAGATGCTCTTGCAATGGATTATAAAAAGCCCGAAGGCGAATTGGTAATTTTTCCATTAGTTAAAACAGGAGATATTAGATTGGCTTATAAATTTGATGTTTACACGTTGGAACCAATCTCTAGAGATGAAATTTATGTCGATGCTCATTCGGGAGAAATTTTATATAAAAACCCAATTATAAAACATGCAAATTTATTAATTTCTGACGAAAAAATTAAAACTAATTCAGACAAGTTTGAAACTTTAATTACTGGAAATGCAGCAACTCGATATAGTGGTGCGCAACCTATAGAAACAAGTTTTGTTGCAGGAAAATATGTTTTGAACGAAGCGACTCGTGGAACGGGGAATGGTATGGTCACCTACAATTCTGCTAGAACAGTTTCATATCCTACAACTAATTTCATGGATAACGATAACAATTGGACAGCAGCAGAATTTGCAAATGCCAACAAAGATAATGCAGCATTGGATGCTCATTGGGGAGCAGAAAAAACATATGATTTTTGGATGAATACTTTTGGAAGAAATAGTTATGACAATCTTGGTGCCAAAATAAAAAGTTATGTACATTACAGAAAAGTAGCAAATCAAAGTCTTTTTAATGCATTTTGGAATGGTTCTGTAATGAGTTATGGCGATGGTACCACAAATCCGTTGACATCAATTGACGTTTGTGGTCACGAAATTGGTCATGCAGTTTGCACATACACCGCAGGTTTGGCATATCAAAATCAATCTGGTGGAATGAATGAAGGTTATTCCGATATTTGGGGGGCATGTATAGAACAATATGGTAGGACTGGATCATTATCGGGTACTATTTCTCCAGCTGTTTGGCAAATTGGAGAAGATTTCTCAACTGGAGGGTTACGTTCTATGTCAAATCCAAACTCAAAAGGCGATCCAAGTACTTATCTTGGTACTAATTGGGTTACAACTGGTGACGAAGGGTCTTGCATACCGATAGGATCTGGTTCTGCTGGGGCAAATGATTATTGCGGTGTTCATACCAATAGTGGTGTTTTAAATAAATGGTTTTATGTTTTGACTGTTGGAGAAATTGGAACTAACAATGCACCAGTACCTGATTCTTATAATGTAACCGGAATTGGAATGTTGAAAGCTGCCGAAATAGCTTATTTGACCGAAAGAGATTATTTAACAGCCAATTCAACTTATGCAGATGCCAGAGCGGCTTCACTTGATGTTGCAGGTAATTTATATTGTTCTACAAGCCCAGAATATATTGCCGTTACAAATTCATGGTATGCAGTAAATGTTGGGGAACAATATATCGCATATCCAACTGATGTTGCAATAAAAAGCGTTTCAAAATCAATTGATGTGGCCTGTGGGGCAGTTATTAATCCGACAATAGTTTTTAGAAATTCGGGTACAAATGTAATTACTACTGTAAATATTTCGTATACTATTGATGGAGGTACAGCTTCTAGCACCAATTGGAATGGTAGTTTAGCAATTTGTGCATCGCAAAGTATTTCTATTCCAATTTCTGCATTAACGGTAGGAACTCATACATTGTCCGTTTCTGTAACGACTTCTGGAGATGGTAATGTTACGAATAATACAAAATCTTCCTTAATTGTTGTAAATAGTTCAGATGTTGTAAACGCCACTAATACTTTCGAAAACACTACCGATAATTTGATATCGATTGAATCTAATGGAAATTCAAACTTAAACTGGGAAAGGGGAACTTTAGGTACAAAAACGTTTTTAACAAGTCCAACCAAAGTATATGCGACTAAATTATCTGGGAATTATTCAGATAAAACAAAATCTTATTTATTTTCTAGATGTTACGATTTATTGAATGTTACAAGCCCAAAAGTAGAATTTGATATGGCATTTGATTTGGAATTAGATTATGATTTACTCTACGTACAAACTTCTAACGATAGTGGACTCACTTGGTCAAATCTTGGAACTGGAGTTGTTACAAATTGGTACAACAGCGCAAAATTACCTAATAATGTAGATTGTCAAAATTGTATTGGAGGTCAATGGACAGGAAAAGACGCTGTTATCAAACATTATATGTATGATTTACCTCAAAACTCAAATACAATTTTAAGGTTTGTGATGGAATCAGACGATGCCTCCAATAATGATGGCGTGATCCTAGATAATTTTAAAATAACAGGTGCTGCACTTTCAACGATTAAAAGTGATTTCGAAGTTTTTGCGATTTATCCAAATCCATCAAATGGATTAATTTCGGTTTCTTTAAGTACAACTTCCGATGTAAAGATTAATTTAAATGATATTTCGGGAAGATTAATATTCAATGAAACATTCAAAAATTCTGATTTAACATTCAACAAAGAAATAAACTTCAATAATCTTTCAAAAGGTGTTTATTTAATCAATGTTGAAAGTGATGGAAAAAACGCCTCTAAAAAATTGATTATCAAATAATCTTTTTGATCTTTTTATATTAAAACTGCCTCA
>JAYWEG010000166.1:0-4198 GCA_043779445.1 Bacteroidota bacterium | reverse complement strand
CATCGAGTGCTGAAGTTGCTTCATCAAAAAACAACATTTCTGGATTTTTATACACGGCTCTAGCGATCAACAATCGTTGCTTTTGTCCTGTACTCATGCCAACGCCTTCTGAACCAATTTTTGTATTATATCCCAGAGGCAAACCCGAAACATATTCTTTTATATTTGCTACATCTGCCGCATAAACTAATCGTTCTTTATTGATAATGTCCACACCAATGGCAATGTTATTAGCTATTGTGTCATTGAAAATAAATCCTTCTTGCATGACAGCACCAATATTGGCGCGCCACGTTTTTTGCGCAATGTTGTTTAACCCCACCCCAACCCTCCCCGAAGGGAAGGGAGCCGTGGCTTGATTAGCGTTTCTGAAACTACCATTATTGTTTTTGTCCAATAATATTCCTGTTTCGACTCCCCTCTCCTTTGCTTCGCCAGTTCGCAAACGCTCGTGTGGAGAGGGGCTGGGGGTGAGGATTATTTGCCCACTTTTAGGCTCATAAAACTTTAGTAACAACTTCATTAAAGTCGTTTTTCCGCTTCCACTTGTTCCAACAATTGCGGTTACTTTTTTTGCTGGGATATTCAAATTTAATCCTTCAAGAACGGGAATGTCAGAACCTAAATACCGAAAAGATAAATCTACAACTTCAATATCGCAATCTTTAGGAAAATCGTGCGTTTGATGCACTTCTTGTTGGGTTTCATCTTCTTTATCATGAATTTCTGATAATCTTGCTAATGATATTTTGGCATCTTGAACCTCACGAACAAAACCAATGAGTTGCTCAATTGGCCCATTTAAACTTCCAACAATGGAACTGATGGCAAGCATCATTCCCAATGTAATAGAACCATCAATTACTAATTTAGCCGATAGAAAAATAATGAAAATATTTTTTAATTCATTAATAACAGAGGATCCTGTGGTTTGAGTTTGTTCTAAAACTAATCCTTTAATGGAAACTCTAAACAATCTTGCTTGCACATATTCCCAGCCCCAACGTTTTTGTTTTTCGGCGTTGTGCAATTTAATTTCTTGCATGCCGTTAATGAGTTCCATGACCTTGCTTTGCTCTTGCGATACTTCAGAAAAACGTTTATAATCCAATTCTTCTCTTCGTTTTAGAAACAGCGTAATCCAACCAAAATACAAAAAACTTCCGGTAAAAAACACCAAAAATATTTGTATGTTATAAAATGCCAAAACGCCACCCATAATAAACATATTGATTAAGGAAAACAATACATTTAATGACGATGTAGTTAATATTCGCTCGATTCTGTGGTGGTCGTTGATGCGTTGCATAATGTCACCCGTCATTCGTACATCGAAAAAAGAGATGGGAAGATTCATTAATTTAATGAAAAAATCAGAAATTAATGAGATGTTGATTCGAGTGGAAAGGTGTAATAAAATCCAACTTCGGATGAGTTCTAAACCTGTTCGCCCTGCAAAAAGAAATAATTGTGCAAATAGAATCAAATAAATAAATCCCAAATTTTGATTCTGAATCCCAACATCGACAATACTTTGCGTTAAAAATGGAAAAATTAATTGCAACAAACTACTCGCCAACAGTCCAATACTCAATTGAATCAAAAACGATTTGTATCGCAATACATATTGTGAAAGTAACCCAAAACCAAGACCTTTTTTGTCTTCTTTGTCAAATTCTGATTGAAAAAATGTTGGTGTTGCTTCCATGAGCAAAGCAATTCCTTCTTGGGTAGAATCGTCGGCATTGTTACCGATCCAAAATTTTATAAAATCTTTTTCACTGTACTCGATAATACCAAAACTAGGATCAGAAATTTTGTAATTTCCTTTTTTGATATCGTAAAGCACAACATAGTGCTCATTGTTCCAATGCAAGACACAAGGCAATGGTGCTTCTTCTAAACTTTTGATGTTGAGTTTTACACCCAAGGTTCGAAAGCCAATTTTCTCGGCAGCATCGCTCAAAAACAACAAATTACTTCCTTCGCGAGTAGTTTCACTAAAATCTCGTAGATCCTGAATGTTTAGTGTTTTGCCATAGTGTTTGGCAATTATTTTGAGACACGTGGGGCCACAATCTTTGGCGTCGGCTTGTATGTAATTAGGAAATTTTTTCAATTGAGTTTATTTGTTTCAAAAATAACAGTTTTTTTCACATGTAACAATAAAAATAGAGAGGGAAAATTTCCCTCTCTAGAGTTTAAAAGTTTTATAATTTACTACTTAACTTCTACAAATTCATTATACAAAGTTTCGTCGTCTTCTGTTTTGATTATGATTCTATAATTCCCAATTGGTAAGTTCAAATTGATTTTGTCTCCAACTGCGGTAGAAAGTTGATTAAATAATGAAACTTTCAAATTCCTCAACAATATATACTCTTCTTTATCATATATTTGAACCATTATTTCTTGTTTTTGATATTTCTTGAAGTTTTTACTTTTTAAAATCACATCTTTGAACACTTTTTCTGGGTAAATTGCTTTCAAGTCTGCTTTTAGATTATTGACTAAAAAATAATCTGCACTACAATTTGTTAACGAGTCTTTTTCGATTTTTATTCTTGGAAAAAAAGTTAATTCTTCTCCAGTATCAGCGAATAATCTTTGGTCGATTGTAACGGGTTCAATATTAGTCATTTCCATTAAATGTTGTGCCATCCATTTTTTGTTTAAAAACTTTTTTTCTAAATGCGCATGACCCACATAGGCGAAAATTTTTGCTTTTGGTTCTTTGTCTAAGATTTTTTTGATGTTTTGTGCTTGACCTAATTCTCTTTCAACTTTGGAATCCATGTTTTCATGACCTAAAACAATAAAACCCATTTGTTTTGCTTTTCTCAAAAAGTGCCCATAAAAAGGTTCTCTAGTGTAAGTTGCATTATTATTATTTTGTATGGAATCACTTTTTTTATTCTCAATATATGCTTCTGCTGAAATATAAGTATAATTATTTTGCTTCAAAACTTCTAGCAACTGCATGGCAAATAATCGATGTTTTGGATAGTAGTGATCTTCGTTTAAAATAACAATTTGATTGTTTTTCGCTATTTCAGAAATGGCATCAAAAACTCCTTTCCCATGACTCACTTCTTTATCCGTTTTTAATTTTTCGAAAATTGCTTTACTTTCTTCTCTAGCATTTTCTTCGCGGTGAAAAATAATTGAATCGTATGATTTATTATTTCCCAAGAAAGAATTTGCAGTCAATAACATCTGAAATTTCATGTTATTTCGTGGCTGCTCCATCAAGGGTGATATAATTATTTTTTTTCTAGCTTGAAGATTATTTTTTTTAAACCCCGCGTAATAATTTAACACACTATAGAATGCCAGTTTTGTTGTATTCAAAGAATCAATTTCTATTTTGTTAATTGCTGCTTTTGCTAACACTGAGCAATAGCGATTTCTTTTTTCTTTGTCAATAACAATACAAGTTATTTTTTTATTTCCTTTTGTTTTTTCAAAAATAGATCTTCCATTTATAGTATCATTTAAAATCATTTTTTGATGAATTAAATTATCTTTTACATTTTCAAGTTTTTGATAAAAAAAATACATTTCATACGTTTTGTCGTCTCGTACTGCATTTACTATCAAATCATCAACATTATATTGTTTGAAATCTTTGAGTTTTGATTGTAGTTCTGTTTTTTTTATTTTTTGTAGATTGGTAAAATCCATTGCTCCCCAAAAATCAATTCCAATTTTTAGAGAATCATTATAAAAATAATCTCCATTAAAATAATTGTGTTTTATGACATCTTGTTTAATGGAACCACAACAAAAAAAAATTTGTAAAACAAATAATATTATTGAAATTTTAAAAAAGTTATTTCCATTCATTGGTATAGGGATTGTAATTGCAGGCTGTTTTGTGAAAATATTCGTTTTCGTTTATCATTTCTGGAATTCTGTTGTCAGGACAAATATATCTTAATTCACAATCTTTACAAACATTAATTTGATCTTTGGTAATATTCCAAAGTTTTTTAAAGTCCGATTTAAAAAGTACTTCATCTATAGTTGTTTTTTCTAAATTTCCATAAAAGATGTTATCATTATTTGAATGTTTTATATTATTTTCATTGTCAATATATACTTTTCTGTTATAAAATAAATTATAATTTTGAGACTCAACAAATGAGTCTATATTTGGCACTAAATCGTTAATACTTGAAATTTTTAAATTGAGTAA
>JAYWEG010000165.1:0-4200 GCA_043779445.1 Bacteroidota bacterium | reverse complement strand
TCGGATTCAAAAACAATCGAAATTTTAGATAAAAATCAACAGGTTTATGGACAAAACTCGGGTTTGAATGTTCTTGAATTAGTAAAATTAATCGATTATTATAAAATCAAACGAACAGAATTGAGCAATTTGATTGTGCTTTTGGACGAAAAAGCAGTAAAAATAAACGAAAAAATTGCTCGTTTAAACACCAAACTCGAAGTTGATACTCAAAAAGAAGACAAATCCTCTAACGGGAAATTAATTATTCAGGTGATGAACGAAGTGGCTGGGAATGTTGATTTCGACATCAATTATTTGACACCGAATGCTTCATGGAAACCTTTTTATGACTTGAGAGCCAAAAGCATCAACGATCCAATTAACATGATGTATAAGGCGCAAGTGGTTCAAAACACTGGAATCGATTGGAAAAAAGTGAAACTAACCTTGTCTAGCGGCAACCCAAATCAAAACAACAATCAACCCACTTTGAATCCTTGGACTTTGATGTATAATAATCCTGTAGTTTATTCAGATGAATTAAGGAAAGAAAAAAGATCAAATACATTAAGCGAAGTTGTTGTTACTGCTGCACCTGGAATTAGAAGGTCAAAAATGGCTTCATCAGTTTCAACAGTGCAAGCCGTAGATTTTGAAAACCAACTCAATATTTCGTTTGAAATTGATATTCCTTATGATATTCTATCGAATGGAAAAGTACATTCAGTAGCATTAAAAGAAATTAAACTTCCTGCAACATACAAATATTATGCTGCGCCAAGAATCGAAAAAGAAGCGTTTTTGTTAGCAGAGATCAACGATTATTCTAAATTTAATTTGTTGCAAGGCGAAGCAAATATCATTTTCGAGGGTATGTATGTAGGTAAAACGTTCATTAACCCAAATCAAACTTTGGACACCCTGAGTTTGAGTATGGGTAGAGACAAAAAAATCTCTATAAAACGAGATAAAGTGGTGGACAAATCTGGAACTAAATTTTTATCATCAAAAAAAGAACAAACTTTTACATTTGATATCACTATTCGAAATAACAAAAAAGAAGTTGCCGAATTGTTGCTAAAAGATCAATATCCGATTTCGTCTGACAAAGAAATTGAAATTGAATTGTTGCAAAGCGATAACGCAAAAGCAGATTCCGAAACAGGAATTCTAACTTGGGAATTGAATTTAAAACCTAACGAAACTAAAAAAATTAGGATTAGTTATAAAGTTCGATATCCAAAAGACAAAATCATTGGGAATTTGTAGCGTTCTACAAACGATTAAAAATTAAATAGTTACAGTAAATTGTAACTATTTTTTTTGTAATTTACCTTCTAAATTAAAATCCCCATAACAACTATTTAAAAACTTAAAATTATAATCTTATGAAAAAATTATTTTATTTATGTTTTGGGATCATTTCAAGCATTGGATTTTCTCAAACTATCGGGCTTCAATCTTTTGCGACAGGGTTCACAAAACCTGTAGAAATTTCACGTCCTGTAAACGATTCGAGGTTATTTATTGTCGAACAAGGAGGGAAAATTAAAATTTTAAATTCCAACGGCACTACAAATGCTACGCCATTTTTGGATGTTGCACCTTTAATAACTACTGCTGGAAATGAGCAAGGTCTTCTTGGTTTGGCTTTTGATCCAAACTATGCCTCAAACGGATTCTTTTATATTGATTACACCAACACATCTGGAAATACCGTTATTGCAAAATATTCTGTTTCAACCACAAATCCCAATGTTGCAAGTACAACAGCGACGAATTTACTAACCATTCCTCAACCCTTTTCTAACCATAACGGTGGTTGTTTAAAATTTGGTCCAGATGGATTTTTGTATATTGCAATGGGTGATGGTGGTAGCGGTGGCGATCCTGGAAATCGCGCTCAAAATATTTCTGAATTACTTGGTAAATTATTAAGAATTAATGTTAATTCTGGAATTCCATATTCAAATCCGTCCACAAATCCTTATGTTGGGATTGCTGGCGCAGATGAGATTTGGGCAATTGGACTCAGAAATCCTTGGAAATTTTCTTTTAATAGAACCAATGGAGATTTATGGATTGCCGATGTGGGACAAGATTTGTTCGAGGAAATAAACAAAGTATCAAGTCCATTGCAACCGGGTTTAAATTTTGGCTGGAGATGTAAAGAAGGAAACAACGATTATAACACAACTGGATGTGCTGGACTTACACTAACGGCACCCATTGCAGTAATAGATCATAATATTGGTTCGTGTTCGATCACTGGTGGCTACGTATATACTGGTTCCACCTACCCAAATTTACAAGGAAAATATTTGTTTACAGATTATTGTAATCCTAAAATTGGAATTGTTGCATCAAATGGTTCTGTTAGTTATTCCTCAAATTTCTCAGGGAATAATTTTGTAACTTTTGGCGAAGACAAAGATGGTGAACTGTATGTTGCTGCTATAAATAATGGAACTGTATATAAAATTATTGATTCCAGTTTAAGTACAAATCAATTTGTTTCGAGTGCGTTTAAAATATATCCAAATCCATCAAAAAATGAAATTTACATCGAAAAAACAGATGATAATTTTCCAGTTGAAATTACGATCTTTGATTTTAACGGAAAGAAATTATGGAATCAAAAAACACAAAATGTTTCTAAAAATACTATAATCACCTCTTTTTTATCATCTGGATTGTATTTAATGAATATCAAAACAAATCAAGAAACAACCTTTACTCACAAACTTATTATTGAATAATTATGGGGCAGGATCTGGAATCATTTCGTGAATTTTATTGATTTCCGAAATGATTTCTTTTGATAAAACAATATTATGAGTATTAATGTTTTCTTCGAGTTGTGCTAATGTTGTAGCTCCGATAATTGTAGAAGTTACTATTTGTTGTTGTTGCACGAAAGCCAATGCCATTTCGGTTAATGTCAATCCGTTTTCAAGCGCTAATCGATGGTATAAATCAATGGCCTTTTTGCAATTGTCATTTGTATATCTAGTAAATTGCGGAAATAATCCATTTCGAGAATTTGGTAGAATCCCGTTTTGATGCTTTCCAGACAGCATTCCGAAACCAAGCGGAGAATAGGCTAAAAGCCCAACGTTTTCTCTATAGCAAATTTCACCTAAACCAACTTCGAAAAGGCGATTTAATAATGAATACGGGTTTTGTATAGTTGCAATTCGCGGTAAATTGTGCTTTTCGCTTTCGACTAAAAAGCGCATCATCCCAAACGGTGTCTCGTTGGATATACCGATGTGTTTTATTTTTCCTTGTTTGATTAATACATCAAATGTTTCCAGAATATCTTTGAAATTATCTTGCCAAGTATCCTCTGTTATTGCAAAACCTCGTTGTCCAAAGAAGTTCATTTTCCGTTCTGGCCAATGCATTTGATATAAATCAATATAATCTGTTTTCAAGTTCAAAAGTGAATTTTCGACAGCATTTGTGATGCTCTTTCGAGAAAAATCGAGTGATTCTCGAATGTAGCCCATACCACGATTTGGCCCAGCAATTTTTGATGCTAAAACAATTTTGTCACGATTATTTGTTTTTTTGAGCCAAGTTCCAATATATTTTTCGGTTAAGCCAAGGGTTTCTTCTCGGGCAGCGATTGGATACATTTCTGCAGTATCAATGAAATTAATTCCTTTATCGAAAGCAAAATCGAGTTGGGCATGTGCTTCGGTTTCTGAATTTTGTTCGCCAAAAGTCATGGTTCCAAGACAAATAGTACTGATTTTTATTTCAGAATTCGGAAGAGTAGTATAGTTCATGTAAGTTTATATTCTCAATTTAAAGATAATTAAAACATTTGTTTTAATAGTAGCATTTGACGTTATAATTAATAACCCCTAGGTTATTGATGTTTCCCGATTTCCCAATTGTGTTTTCCGAGATATTTTTCTGCACTTTCAATCGCCCCCGTTTCAACAACAGTTCCCATCGAATCGTTCCACCGGTTCAAATATCCAAAAAGAGAAATTACTCCTAGCATTTCGACAATTTCGCCTTCGTCCCAGTATTCATAAAGCTCCGTTTTAATGACTGAATCAACTGCATTTGGAATCATGGTAGCTGCTATAGAAAAATCCAAAGCAATTCGTTCAGCAGAAGAAAAAGAAGAATGTGTTTTGTATTCCCAAATATTATCTAATTGTTCTTGCTCTGCTCCATAGCGTTCGGCGGCACGAATGGTGT
>JAYWEG010000164.1:0-10463 GCA_043779445.1 Bacteroidota bacterium | reverse complement strand
AATTACAGGCGCATCCTCTGGAATTGGCAAATCAATAGGAGAATTTTTAAATAATAAAGGATTTAAAGTTTACGGAACAAGTCGAAATCCAGAAAAATATTTAGACTCTAAATTCGAATTATTGGCCTTGGATGTTCGAAATCCCGAAACAATTAGATTGACCATTGATTACATCATTCAAAAATCTAATCAAATTGATATAGTAATCAACAATGCAGGTGTTGGAATTACAGGTCCATTAGAGGAAATCCCGATGCAAGAAATTAAAAATAATTTTGAAACAAACTTTTTTGGACCAATTGCTGTCATTCAAGCAGTTTTACCACAAATTCGAAAACAACAATCGGGTTTAATAATTAATATAACGTCAATCGCGGGATATATGGGCTTGCCGTTTCGTGGAATTTACTCCGCCTCAAAAGGCGCTCTAGAGTTGATAACAGAAAGTGTTAACATGGAAGTCAAACCTTTTGGTATAAATATTACGAATGTTGCACCAGGCGATTTTGCAACAAATATTGCTTCTGGAAGATTTCATGCTCCAATCATTAAAGGCTCAGATTATGAAAAAACATATGGAAATAATCTTGCTACAATGAATGAACATGTTAACTCTGGTGGAAATCCATTAGAAATGGCCGAGGCTCTTTATAAAATTATTCAAACTTCAAATCCAAAAATCCATTACAAAGTTGGGGCATTTATGCAAAAATTTTCGATTGTTTTGAAACGAATTTTACCAGATAAAATGTATGAAAAAATGTTAATGAATCATTATAAATTGTAAATTTGCAAAAAAATAAACACACACAATTAATAAAATAATCTAATGAAATTTTTTATCGACACAGCAAATCTTGCACAAATCAAAGAAGCACAAGCCCTCGGAGTTCTTGATGGAGTAACTACTAATCCATCTTTGATGGCTAAAGAAGGCATTACAGGTAAAAATAATATTCTAAAACATTACGTTGACATTTGCAACTTGGTAGATGGTGATGTGAGTGCAGAGGTAAACGCACTAGATTATGATGGAATGATTAAAGAAGGTGAGGAGTTAGCAGATTTGCATGAACAAATTGTTGTTAAACTTCCCATGACGAAAGAAGGAATTATGGCTTGTAAATATTTTTCTGATAGAGAAATAAAAACAAACGTAACGTTAGTTTTTTCAGCAGGTCAAGCACTTTTAGCAGCAAAAGCGGGAGCGACGTATGTTTCGCCGTTTATTGGTCGTTTAGATGATGTTTCGACAGATGGATTAGCATTAATCGAAGAAATTAGATTGATTTTTGATAATTATGGCTATGAAACTCAAATTCTTGCTGCGTCTGTTCGCCACACTATGCATATCGTAAATTGTGCAAAAATTGGTGCTGATGTTATGACTGGTCCACTTTCTGCAATTTATGGTTTGCTAAAACATCCATTAACCGATATTGGATTGGCTCAATTTGTGGCTGATTTCGAAAAAGGGAATAAATAATATTATTTTAAAACATAAATTTCACTAATTTTCACGAGTTAATTTGTGTAAGTTAGTGAAATTTGTATTTTAATTTATATAAATTTTAAAACATTGTAAATGAAACATTGGATACAAGCAGCACGATTGCGAACTTTACCACTATCGGTTTCGGGAATTATTTTAGGTAGTTTTTATGCTTTGCGCCAAACAGTAAATATTGATTCTCCAAACGAAGTTTTTAGTTGGAAAATTTTTTGTTTTGCACTACTGACCACGCTTGGTTTACAGATTTTGTCAAATTTTGCCAACGATTATGGTGATGGAGTAAAAGGCACCGACAACAAAGATCGAATTGGTCCAAAAAGAGCGATTCAGTCGGGATCTATTAGTCCAAAAGCCATGAAAAATGCCATAATTCTAACCTCAATTTTGACACTTGGAGTTGCTATTTTGTTGATTTATTTCTCATTTCGAAATTCAAATCTAGGATATTCATTATTTTTTTTATTACTTGGCGTTGCGGCTATTGTAGCTGCAATAAAGTATACTGTTGGCAATTCTGCCTACGGTTACAAAGGATTTGGTGATGTTTTTGTTTTTATATTCTTTGGACTTGTGAGTACTATTGGAGTCAATTTTTTACATTCTAAACAACTTGATTATAATTTATTTTTGCCAGCAACAGCCATTGGATTTTTGAGCGTTGGGGTTTTGAATCTCAACAATATGCGAGACATTGCATCCGACACAAAAGCACAAAAAAATACTATTGTTGTAAAAATGGGAAGTGAAAACGCCAAAAAATATCATTATTTTTTAATAATTTCTGCAATGATTCTGATGGTAATTTTTGCGATTTTAAATAACTTTAATTTTGATCAATACCTATTTTTATTAGCATACCTTCCACTTACTAAACATTTAATTACAGTATATAAAAATCAAGAACCACGCCTTTTAGATGCCGAACTCAAAAAATTAGCCTTGAGTACTTTTGCACTTTCGGTTTTGATGGCAATAGGTTTGATTTTTCAGATTTCAAATATTATTATGAATTTTAATTATTAAAAAAATGAAAATAACGTTTCTAGGTCACGCATCACTCCAAATAGAAGTTAGTGGAAAAAAATTACTTGTTGATCCGTTTATTTCTGCAAATCCAAAAGCTAGTCATATAAATCTGGATGAATTAAAACCAGATTATATTTTACTTACGCATGCTCATCAAGATCACACGTTAGATGTAGAATTTATTTTACAAAATAATCCAAATTCTGTTGTGGTTTGCAATGCAGAAATGGCCACTTATTATTTATCCAAAGGTTACAAGGCGCACATGATGAATCATGGAGGAAATTGGAAATTCGATTTTGGAACAGTAAAATATGTAAATGCCATACATTCGAGTTCCTTTGCAGATGGAACCTATGGCGGAAATCCGGGCGGATTTGTGATAGAAAGCGAACACAAAAATATTTACATTGCTGGAGATACGGCACTTTCAATGGATATGAAGTTGATTCCAATGCGAACGAAACTCGATTTGGCAATTTTACCAATTGGAGATAATTTTACTATGGATGTGAAAGATGCGATAATTGCTTCGGATTTTGTGCAATGTAATAAAATTTTAGGAATTCACTTTGATACTTTCGGATTAATAGAAATTAATCACGACGAAGCTAAAAGAAAATTTTTTGATGCTGGAAAAGATTTAATGTTACTCGAAATTGGTCAAAGTATTGATTTATAAATATTTTTTTATTTAATTATAATTTCAAAATTCTAGGAATGAAAAAATGGCAAGAAAGAGCGGAACTTTTATTTAAAACAGAAGGTCTAGATAATTTATTAAACTCAAATATTTTAGTTGTTGGTTTGGGAGGCGTTGGTTCGTTCGCAGCAGAATTCTTAGTTCGTGCAGGAATAGGAAAAATGACTATTGTAGATGGCGACACAGTTGATATCACAAACATAAACAGACAATTACCAGCATTACATTCCACTATTGATTTGCCAAAAGTTCAAGTTGTTGGTGATCGATTAATGGATATTAATCCCGAATTGAAACTAACCCGAATAGAAGAATTTCTTTCGCCAGAACGAGCATTCGAGATAGTTTCATCCGATTTTGATTATGTTTTAGACTGTATTGATAGTGTAACTCCAAAACTCAATTTAATTATTTCGTCAAAACGAAACAGAGTGAAAATAATTTCTAGTATGGGTGCTGGCGGTAAAATGGAAGCCTCGAAAGTTCACGTTTCTTGCATTACAAATGCTACCAATTGTATGCTTGCAAAAACAATCAGAAAAAGATTGAAAATCGTTAAAATTGATAAACTAAAAGTGGTTTCTTCATCGGAAATTCAAGACGAAAGTAGTCTAAAAATGACGGATGGAACTAATTTTAAAAAATCTTTTTATGGCACCAATAGTTACATGCCAGGACTTTTTGGTTTATATATGGCAGAAACGGTGATTAGATACTTGTTGAAATTAAAACTAAAGCCATAATTTCGCAAAACTGCATTTATAGATTCATGTTTAATTTAATACGTAAAGTCATTTGATATTCCGTACATAATTTACTTTCCCTTTGCAAGACTAAATTTGGTTTCCAACACAAAACTTGGGAAAATAATTTGAAAATAAATGCTTTTTTATTTGTTTTTAGCACAGTTCTTTGTTGTTTGATGTAATAATATTTACAAAAATGTTAATCCAATTCTTTTGTTTAATCCCAACTCAAAAAGTCTGATTAAAGTCGAAAGTTGAATATTTCCTTTTCCGTTTTCAATTCTTGAAATGTAACTTTTTTTGGTTCCAGTTTTTTCGGCTAACTGTTCTTGAGTTATTTTTGCTTCTTTTCTTGCGTCTTTTAGCATTTCACTTATGATAAACATTTGTGAATTTTCTTCATATGTATTTCTGCTTTCAGTTCCAATTTTTCCGTGTTCAACTTCTATAAGTTGATCGAAACTATTTATGTTGTTATAATTTTTCATAATTCTAATTTTTTGTTTTCAAAATATTCATTTTTTAATTTCTCTGCTTTTTCCAATTCGTTATTCGTTTCTTTTTGGTTACATGAAATGAAAACTAAAATAAAAAAAAAGTATATAAGCTTCATTTTCTGTTTATTATATTTTTTTCGGTTGCTTGCCACTAACGTGTTGTGGCTTGCAGAAGTTGGGGATTTAGTTAGCCTAAACTTTCAGTAAATCACTAACCACAAAAGTACAAAACAATGTGTAAAGTGAAGACCAAAACCCCAATTGCGCCAACCTCTTTAGTGTACTGTTTTATTCTTCTCTGTCAATAACTTTACCTTTATAGATTACATACTTTATTTTTTGAGTATTTTTTATATCTATAAGTGGATTATCGGATAATATAATCAAATCGGCTTGCTTTCCAATTTCTATTTTACCCTTATTATAGTTTTGTCCAAACCAAATTGCAGGATTAACAGTTGCTGTTTTCAGTGCTTCATAGTTAGTTAATCCTGCTAATACTAACAGTTCTAATTCTTGATGTAGAGATAGGCCTGGAACTAACCATGGATTTGGACAATCGGTACCTGCTAAGAGTTTTGCATTTTGAGCATTTAATTCTTTTACCATATCTTTTTTAAATTGTCGATATTTATACATTTTTTTGCTAGAACCATATCCAGTACTATTCCACCAACCAAATAAAGGTGCTATCTTTTTTCCAATTTTAGTATTTGGTAAAGTTTTGCAGAAAATAGTGTCTGCCTCTAATGCATCTAATACTAAAGTTGGGCAGTTCCAAATATTTAATTTTGCAGTTTGTTTTGCAACTAACTTAATTTTTTCATTTGAAAAAAATTGTGAACCTTCAATATCCATTGGATAATCATAATTTTTAGAAAGAGTTTTTTTGCTCAAAGTATCAGCAGTTGAACAAAGTCTTCCATAACCACTTAAATGTTCTATTTCACCTGTCAAATTTGTAAGCATTTCAGATTTCGATAATTTTACAGGAATATGACCAGTAACTTTAATTTTTTTGTCCGCACAAACTTGCAGAAATTTTTGGTACACGGGAACTTCCAATCTACTGTAAAGTTTAATAAATTCATATCCTTTAGCGATTTGTGAATTTACAATTGAATCTACCGAGTTAACATTTGGTGCTATTGGTCCAAAATGATATTCTCCAAAAACTGGCGGTGCGCCGTCAATAAGTTGACTTGCAACATGAATGTCTGGTGCTAATAATAAGTTATTTTTTACTTTACTGCGCCAATCAAGTAATCCCTCATCACCTGACATAAATCGTAAAGTTGTAATTCCGTAGGATAAAAATATTGGAAGAAACCATATATTTTCGTCGTTGACAGAATTAGCGTGAACATGCATGTCAGCTAATGCTGGGATAACATAAAGACCTTTACCACTTATTGTTTTTATTTGGATATTATTCCATTTTTTTGCTGGTAAAATTTTTAAAATTTTATCGCCTGACAGTAATATTGTTTGATTTTTCAAAACTTTATTACTATTCATAGTGATAATATTACAGTCTGTTATTGCAAGTGTAATCGACTGTGAATTGACTTTACAGTTCAGACATATTATAAAAACAATACAAATAATATTTTTCATAGTTTAAGTTTTTAACGTATTCGTTTTTTTTAAAAATAGCACACAACTCCTAATAGACGCAACACTATTTTTAATCGTATGATTATATGTTAGTTACAAAAAATCTATTTAAAAAACGCAACGCGCTTTTTAAATAGATTTTTTTATTTCTATCAAAAATAGAATATTTTTTTAAAATAAATCATCTTATGGACTTTTTATTTTTTTTAAAGAATTATCGGACACATGCGTGTACAATAAAGTTGTTTTAATGTCTTTTGACCCAATATTACTCATACAAATCTAATATCGATTAAATTTTCGGATAGGTGAAAAGTAAAACTAATGTTCAAATTGTAGTTTTTTTTTGGGGTATAAAATAAAACAAAAATCTCAATAACTATTGCTACTGAGATTTTAAACTTATAATAAATTAAATTCTAAATTATTTTACTTCCATTAATTCTACATCAAAAATTAGGGTTGCATTTGGTGGAATTGCTCCTCCTGCACCACGTGATCCATATCCCAAGTGTGACGGAATCACAAAACGCGCCTTGTCTCCAACTTTCAAAAGTGCAATTCCTTCATCCCAGCCTTCAATTACTTGACCTTCGCCTAATCGAAATTCAATTGGTTTTTTTCGAGGGTAAGAGGAATCAAAAACTTTTCCGTTTTCGAGAGAACCTTCGTAATGAACAGAAACCGTTTTACCACTTTCGGCTTGTTTTCCAGTTCCGTGTTGAATATACTGATATCTCAAACCACTTTCTGTTTTTTCGAAACCTGCAGCAAGTTGCTCCATTTTTGCTTCTGCTTCTGCTTTTTCTGCTGCTTCACGTTTAGCTCGTGAGCCTTCAAAGGTTCTAAAGGCCTCAATAGCATTCCAATTTTCGGCTTCGGTACCTACTCTAACAATTTCTAGAGTTTCAAGAATATCTCCTTGGGCAATAGTATCTACAACTTCTTGACCCTCTATAGTGTGACCAAAAACAGTATGTTTTCCGTCTAACCAACTTGTTGGAACATGTGTAATATAAAATTGAGAACCATTTGTACCTGGACCAGAATTTGCCATAGCCAAAACTCCTGGTTTATCATGCTTTAGGCTCGGGTGAAACTCATCGTCGAATTTGTAACCAGGAGCTCCAGATCCAGTACCTTGTGGACATCCGCCTTGTATCATGAAATCTGGAATTACTCTATGGAAATTTAATCCATTGTAATAGGGTATTCCTTGTGGTTTGATTTTGTTTTCGAGATTCCCTTCTGCCAAAGCAACGAAGTTACCAACAGTTCCTGGTGTTAAATCATGTGTAAGTTTTACTAAAATTGAACCACGAGTGGTATTGAATTTAGCATATATTCCGTTTTCCATTGTTAATTTTTTATGCAAATTTAGGCAATAGTTTTCAATTTTAGAAACTAATATTTTATCTATTTGAAGTTTCTTTCATATCTAAGTTTTTTTCAAACGGATTTTGGATAAATGGATGAATGGCTTGTTTAAGGTAACCTTTTGGGTAATGTGCTTCGGTAACTCCAGTTGCAGAGGGCCATACTTTTTCGGGTAAATAATGTGTGCCGAACATTCTGTCTATGAACGGAAAAATTGTCGCAAAATTCTTTCCATAGTGTTCAGATTCCACACAGTGATGCCAATGATGGTATTGTGGTGTTGCGAAAATATGTTTTATGAAACCAAACTCAATTCTGGTGTTTGCATGAATTAAAACGGCATGTATTGCCATGAAAATGATGTAAACATTAAAAGTTAATGTAGAAAATCCAAAAATGTATAATGGAATAAATGCCATGGATCTTGTCACAAAAATGTCCACAAAGTGCGTTCTTGATCCTGCCAACCAATCCATGTTTTCTGTAGAATGATGAATAGAATGAAAACGCCAAAGAAAAGTATGACTATGAAAAAATCGATGTGTCCAATATTGAAATAAATCGGCAACAAAAAACGCAATAAATAATTCAATCAGAAATGGTAAACTATTAATATAAGCATGAAAACCAGAAAGTCCCATCCACCCAAAAAACAATGTTGCGGGTTGCTTGGTAATGGCTCCAAAAAATTGAATTAACAAATGACTCACAACAAAATAGGTCAAGTCTGTTCTCCATTCCACATGAAATTTGCTTTGATCTGGTCGTTTTGGAAAAACCATTTCTATCGGAATGAATATAACTGCCATCAAGAATAAATCTAACAATAGCCAATCTAAACCTAAATGGATATTTTCATTGGAGACATCGCTTGGCGAAACATTAAATCCACCCAAAACAATCGTTAAAGTGCAAATGATGATTCCATACAAAGCCCATTTTTTTTGTTTACTCAACATAAAACTTACAACCGCAAAAAAGAAAGAAGCTATGATCACTGCAGTCAGAAGCATTTTCATGGATTCGCCAGTGTAAATTTCTCTAAATTCTGGCGTGGTTAACCATTGCGGATATTTAAAACATAAAACAGCTAAAAACGATAATATTCCCAAAAAAACAGAAATATATCCACTAATTTTTCCTTCTCCAAATTTGACTGTGTTTTTCATATGTAGAACATTTTTTTGCTAAAATAATAAAAATTTGAAATAAACTAGGAAATATATTTCAAATACTACAGCCAATAAAACTTTGTATCTTTGCATTTCAAAAATCTAAAAATGCGCATAGATATTATTACACTTTTACCCGAATTACTGCGAAGCCCTTTCGAAGCATCAATTATGAAACGTGCCATTGATAAAGGTTTAGTAGAAGTTCACTTTCATAACTTAAGAGATTATACAACTAACAAACAAAAATCGGTGGACGATTATCCCTATGGTGGTGGTGCAGGAATGGTCATGAATATTCAACCCATTGACAATTGTATTACTCATTTAAAGTCCGAAAGAAGTTACGACGAAATTATATACATGTCTCCAGACGGAGAAACTTTAAACCAAAAAATGGCGAATTCAATGTCAATGCTTGAAAATATTATTATTTTATGTGGACATTATAAAGGAGTCGATCAACGTGTTCGAGATCATTTTATTACTAAAGAAATTTCAATCGGAGATTATGTATTATCTGGCGGAGAATTAGGTGCAATCGTTTTGTCAGATGCTTTAATTAGATTAATTCCTGGAGTTTTGAGTGACGAAACATCTGCTTTGACAGATAGTTTTCAGGATAATTTACTTTCAGGACCAATATATACAAGACCTGCTGATTATAAAGGATGGAAAGTCCCAGAAGTTTTAACCAGCGGAAATTTTGCAAAAATTGACAAATGGCGCGAGGACAAGGCCATTGAACATACTAAAAACAGGCGACCAGATTTGCTTGAAGATTGAATTTATTATTGATTTTAAACTTTTTTTAAACTTTTTAACTTTTTCTAAACTTTTTTATTTACTTTTGCACTCCATTAGACTAACCTCTGGCGAAATCCGTGAATGTTGCTCTGATTTGAAACCATAATTAAAAAATTATCATGGCAGATTTAATGAAATTCGTTCAAGACGAATTTGTTACAAGAAAAGATTTCCCTGTTTTTGGAGCAGGAGACACAATCACAGTTTTTTATGAAATTCGTGAAGGTGAAAAAACTAGAACGCAGTTTTTTAAAGGAGTTGTAATTCAAAGAAGAGGTTCTGGAAACACAGAAACCTTTACAATCAGAAAAATGTCTGGTGCAATTGGAGTGGAGCGTATTTTCCCTGTGAATTTACCTGCTTTGCAAAAAATTGAAATTAACAAAACTGGTAAAGTTCGTAGAGCAAGAATATTCTACTTCAGAGAACTTACTGGTAAAAAAGCAAAAATTAAAGACAGAAGAAGAGCATAGTCTTCATCAAGAAATAATTAAATCCCGATTCACTCGGGATTTTTTTTTATATAAATTTAAAGTATATTTTACGAATTCAGCATTTTTTTGAACTAATTCTACGAAAATCATAATTCAATCGTAGAACCGTGTTAAGAAATTTTTTTATGATTTGAATTTATTATATTTGCTTTCGAAAAAAAATAAACAAAAATTAAAATTACTATAATGACAAAAATTAAAGTAGCCAATCCAGTTGTAGAATTAGATGGCGATGAAATGACACGAATTATTTGGGCTTTTATTAAAGACAAATTAATACTTCCGTTTTTAGATTTAGATATTAAATACTTCGATCTCGGAATGGAAAGCCGTGAAGCCACCAAAGATCAAATCACTATTGACTCTGCAGAAGCTATTAAAAAATATAATGTTGGTATAAAATGCGCCACTATAACTCCTGACGAAGAGCGAGTTAAAGAATTTAATTTGTCAAAAATGTGGAAATCACCAAACGGAACAATTCGAAATATTGTTGGAGGAACTGTGTTTC
>JAYWEG010000163.1:0-10482 GCA_043779445.1 Bacteroidota bacterium | reverse complement strand
AAGCACCACCAATGCCAACTACAGAAGCTTTTGCTCCAGCAAATAACGTTAAAGAAGAAGATCATGATGATTTGCCTTTCTAGAAAAAAGTATTTATCATAAAAAGTAAAAGTTTAGAAATCTGATTTATGTATCATTTTTTTAAACTTTTTTTATTGAAGTTGATATTGATTTTTGAATTTGAATTTGAAATTTATAATGAAATTCCTTACCCGAGAGCTATATTTTCCTCCAGTTTCCGAAAGTGATGTAAACGGAATTTTAGCATTTGGAGGTGATTTGTCTCCCGAGAGATTGATATTGGCATACAAATCAGGAATTTTTCCGTGGTTTAATATCGATGAACCTATAATTTGGTGGGCGCCAAATCCAAGAATGGTTTTATTTCTCGAGGAACTAGTAATTTCAAAAAGCATGCAAAACATCATCAATAGAAAAAGTTTTAGTGTAACTTTTAATCAAAATTTTCGAGATGTTATTTTGAATTGTCAAAAAATTAAAAGAAAAGACGAAAACGGAACTTGGATTACTAATGACATGAGTAATGCGTATTGCAAATTGTATGATCTTGGCATGGCAAAATCTGTCGAAGTTTGGCAAAATCAAGAATTGGTTGGTGGATTATATGGAGTAGATTTAGGTCACGTTTTTTGTGGCGAAAGTATGTTTTCAAAAGTTTCCAATGCCAGCAAATTTGCATTTATAAATTTAGTTAATGATTTGAAATCGAAAAATTATCAATTACTAGATTGCCAAGTACATAATGACCATTTAGAAAGTTTGGGTTGTCGTGAAATTGATCGAACTCATTTCATGAAAATTCTAAACAAAAAATAGTTATTTGAAATCACAATTCACAACATGATCATCGACGATTCCAATAGCTTGCATGTAGGCATACATAACAGTCGAACCCACAAATTTGAAACCTCGTTTTTTTAGATCTTTACTAATTCTATCCGAAAGAATTGTAGTTGCGACAACATCAGAATGTTTTTTAGGATAATTCACGATTGTTTTTTCATCAACAAAACCCCAAATATATTTTGAGAAACTACCAAATTCTTCTTGAATTTTCATAAAGTTTTGAGCATTGGTCACCGCAGAATATACTTTTAGTTTATTGCGAATAATTCCTGCATCTTGCAACAACTCAAGAATTTTATCATCGTTATAACTCGCAATTTTTTTATAATCAAAATGGTCAAATGCTTTTCTAAAATTTTCTCGTTTATTTAGAATCGTTATCCAACTCAAACCTGCCTGAAAAGTTTCTAAAACCAAAAATTCAAACAGAGTTTCATCATCAAGAACTGGTTTTCCCCATTCTTGATCATGATAGTTTTTATAAAGTTCAGATGAGGAGCACCAAGAACAGCGAATTTTTTCTGGAAACATAATAAATTAAATTAGTAAACTAAATTATAAATATTATATTCAAATCCTAGTATTACAAACAAAAATTTTTCTTTTGAGCCTTTTCCAACTTTCCGTTAAAGAACTTGTTCTCAAAGTTTTTTTCTTTTGCCTTTACAGGTGCTTGTTGTGGTAGAATTGCAATGCCAAGAAAAAATAACTTTCAAAACTTCGGGGCTGTCACTACAATTTGGGGCAGGGTGCAAATTGTTTTTTAGAATATTTTATTTATTTACCATCAACAGTTTTCATATATTACCGCTTTTGGTTATCAGAATATCAATTATTTTTTTGTATAGATTTATTCAAAAAAATAACCCCAGTTTCTTCCTAAACTGGGGTCTAAATCTAAATTCTTGTCAACACCAACGACGTTGTAGGGATAAGTATTGGTATTGATGGTATCGTAGGGTAAATGCAGCCTCTTGGTAATTGATATTCCCTGTCAAACATAAAACCATAGTTCATAATGTCCGGATTGTTTGGGTCTTGTCGTAAATAGATAATTCCACCATACCCACACAAATCTCTATCTGTATATAAAAATTCAAATTTGCCGTTTTTTACAATTGAAATATTAATTATTTTTTGGTCTCTAAAATTATTTATTAAAGTGGTGTTGGCAAGTTCAACTCCTGTAACATTATCAGTAATAATGTATTTTGCAATAACTCTGTCCTCAAAGTAAAAATCGTCATTAGGATACGTATCTAAATTTTTAATAACCTTAGTGATGTAAAAAGTTATTGTTTTAGCGTTCCATGAAACGCGCCAAGTACCAATAAACGGAGCAAAAGAATTATTAGTATCTTTTATATAAGTTCCATTAGCTACACTTAGTCCAGATGTATTTATCGGTTTTATTACTCCTACTTGTGCAAAATTATGACACGATGTTAGTAGCATACCTACTGCGAAAATTAGTTTTATATTTTTCATGTTAATAAAATACTAAACCCCAGTTTCTTGCAAAACTGGGGTCTAAATCTAAATTCTTGTCAAAACCAACGACGTTGTAGGGATAAGTATTGGTATTGATGGTATCGTAGGGTAAATGCAACCTGTTGGTAATTGATATTCCCTGTCAAACATAAAACCATAATTCATGATATCTGGATTGTTTGGGTCTTGTCGTAAATAGATAATTCCACCATATCCGCACAAATCGGTATCAATATATATAAACTCAAATTTACCATTTTTAACATATCCAATATTAGATATTTTTTGTTCTCTAAAATTATTTACTGATGTGGTGTTGGCAAGTTCAACTCCTGTAACATTATCAGTAATAATATATTTTGCAATCAAACAATCTTCAAAATAATATTTACCGCTAGGATAAGTAAACAAGTTTTTTGTGACTTTAGATATAAAAAAAGTTATGGTTTTACCGTTCCATGAAACGCGCCAAGTACCAATAAACGGAGCAAAAGAATTATTAGTGTCTTTTATGTATGTTCCGTTTGGCATTGTTTCTGAATAATAATTTATTGGTCTGATAACTCCAACTTGTGCAAAATTATGACACGATGTTAGTAGTATACCTAGTGCGAAAATTAGTTTTATATTTTTCATTTTTTTTATGTTTTAGTTACAAGGTATCGGTACAATTCCGCCATTTCTGTCGAGCGTGAGTCTGGACCATTGTGTCTTTTCTGGGTTTGTAGCCAAATACAAACCAACTTTGTCATAGAGTCCGTTATCTTTCATTAAGTTCAATAGCATTTTACGTGCTGTAGTATTATTCAAATTTCCATCTTTACTTAATTTATTTGCTCTTTTAAAATAGTCTTTTTTAAGTTCTTCAAAATCTATAGAGCCATCATCAACACTTAAATTATCCACAAGTGACATAAAAGCAAAACTACCCTCTGACTCTGGTTGTATTGTTAGTTGGTAGGTATCTTGTGATGACAAATCTTGAATAATTGCGTTAGTTTGATAGGCTCTTACAAAAGCAATTAGATCTCCATAGCCAGGAACAGGAACATATGGAGTTAAATCTCCATTTGCATCAAAAAGAGGAAAATCATGATTGTGAACATGCACTTGCCCTATGGAATTGGGCAAAGAAGGAAGTGTATTAGATGCCCCAATTCCAACTTGGTTTGTGTAACCCATAATTCCTGTTACAGGATCTTTACCCTCAGAAAAGCCAGTTTCGTGCTGATTTGAAAAACTTGATGAATTATTTAATAAAGCAACTTTGCTTTTGAAAAGTGCATCATTTGTTTTAGCGGAAAGTTTTACGCAAGGATTTATTGTTGGTGGCACAACTACAGGACTTGTATTAATTCCTCCCGTTCCTGTTTGCGAAGGATTACCATTGTTTCCTACAGGATTGCTATTTGTTCCTCCCGCATTACCTCCAGAACTACCACCAAGTGAACCAGAGTCATAAATCGCAGAGCAATCTACACTACCAACACCCCAATATCCCGGGGTACCACCACCAGGATTTTGTTCTTGACCCCATTGCGATTGTCCAGAAACCCAAACCATTTCTACAACACAAATTACATTTACTCTGTTAGTTTGAGTGTCGAGTTGAGAAAATACTCTGTTTTTTTCCTTCAAAACTTGTGTTGGTAATGTTTTGAATTCGTCTTTAGTAAAATCGTATTTCACAAAATAGGTGTCGAATCCTCCATCTGTTTTTTCGTTGAAAACAATGTTTTCTACTTTATTGTCACCAGTTGGTCTGGTAATTTCGAAAGTATAGGAATCCTTGCCATCAACAACAACGTGTTTACCATGTTCGTCTTCCATATAGAAATCGAAATCGGCATTGTAAACTATTTTAGAATTTGAGACTTTTGTTTTCAAACTTTTTACTTTGTTTGCTACTTCTAATAGTTTTGAATTTGTTTTACCTTGAATGCTTTGCAAAGAAAAATCTTCTACAATAATTTTTTGGCTAGTGTTACTTTCGTTGTACTTTTCTTGTACTTCGCAACTCAAAGTAACAAAAATACTGCCAAGAAGCAAGAATTTTGAAATTTTTTTGGAAATTTGTTTCATTAATTAGGTTTTTGTATAATTTAGTTCGTAAAAGTAATATAATTTTTTGTTATGTGTTTGTGGTTTACCGTAAATTTTAATAAAGTTTTACATGGTAATATATTCATCTATTATTGATAATAATTTTATTATTTTTTTTACAAACATATCAAAATTATTTCAAAATAATGACTTATTAGTAATTATTTTTTAAAATTGGTATTAAGAAATTGCAAACATGCAAAAGCAATATCTAAATACCGAATTACTAAATAAAGTCATTGCGTGTATAAAAGAAATTAGAAAATCAAAAAAAATAACTTTAGAAATTTTCTATTTCGATACTGGAGTTCATTTAGCAAGAATTGAACAAGGAAAAACCAATATAACAGTGTCTACATTATCTAAAATATGTGATTATTTAGAAATTTCTCTTTCAGATTTTTTTAAAATGTGTGAGAGTATAAAATAAACAAAAAACGTAATATTTCAATAACAGTCGTAATAATGCCAAAAACACTCGTAACAGAGTATATTGCATTCGTAATAAATCACAAAACAGTCGTAACAAGGTGCACTACACTCGTAATATAGAATAAAACAGCCGTAACAAAGCACTAAACAATCGTAACAGAGCATATTTCACCCGTAACAAAGCACATAACATTCATAACAAAACAAATAACAAACAAATAATTATAAATTCAATTAATCCAAAAAACTAAAAACACCATGTCAGGATTCCAAATGCGAAAAGAAGAGTATTCAACACTAGCCGACTTCATGCTACCAAGTTTCACTCGCGATTTACCAACATTTCAACAACGTTTTCCAAAGTTCAACAACACATTTCTTCAAGAATTTGTTGCTAAAAACACACTCATCAAAACGCTACAAAGCGGGTTAGTAATCACAGAGCAACAAAAAAATGCTACTACAAGCCTTTATCTCGAATCCAACGAACTCAACAGCGAACTCAATTTTGTCAAAACATACTTTCAAGATGCAAATCTGAATTTCACAATAGTAACAGACATCAAAAAAGATTTACGAAGTCACAACATCGAGGGAGCAGTACTCAAAATCGAATCACTCAAACAATTCGTAACCGCAAATCAAACTATTTTAGTCGAACAAGGAATGTCACCAAATTTCACAACGCAACTAGAAACACATAAAGTAAGTTTACAACAAAAAAATACCGACCAAAGCGAGTATCAAAAACAAATCAAAACGCTAACAGATAACAACAAAGCCCACTACGATGAATTATATAATTTCATCACAAGTATAGCCACAAAAGGAAAACTACTTTTTCCAGATTCTCGAATCAAAGACGAGTACAACATCACAAAAAACCTCGCCAAAATGAGAGTTCAAAGACTAACTCCAAAACCATAAATTTACTTAAACCAAAAAATCCCAATCTTTCAAAACAAGATTGGGAATTTTTATATGATAGAATTAAATCTACGCCAACATTGTCACAGGATTTTCTAAAAATTGTTTCAAAGTTTGCAAAAATTGTGCACCTGTTGCCCCATCAATGGTTCGGTGATCACAGGCTAGAGTCAACTTCATAGTATTTCCAACCACAATTTGTCCATTTCGAACCACAGGTTTTTCAACAATTGCCCCAACCGATAAAATAGCCGAATTGGGTTGATTAATGATCGATGTGAAATCTGTTATTCCAAACATTCCAAGATTAGAAACGGTAAAGGTACTTCCTTCCATTTCTGCTGGTTGTAATTTTTTATTTTTTGCTCTAGAGGCTAAATCACGAACATTACCACCAATTTGTGTCAGACTCATTTGATCCGTAAACTTCAAAACCGGAACCACAAGACCATCTTCAACTGCCACCGCCACACCAATATTCACATGATGATTTATAGTAATAGCATCTTCGGCCCACTGTGAGTTTACTTTCAGATGTTTTTTAAGTGCCATAGCACAAGCTTTGATAACCAAATCGTTAAACGAAACTTTAGTATCTGGAATTGTGTTTATCGTTGCACGAGATTTCATTGCTTCGTCCATGGCAACTTCAATATTCAAATAGAAATGTGGTGCCGTAAAAATGGATTCCGACAAACGTTTTGCAATGATTTTTCGCATTTGCGAATTAGGGATTTTCTCCGAAAATTGTTCGCCCGCAGGGACGAAAGGTTTAACTATTTGTTGCGAATTTTGAGATTCTTGTTTTCCATTTTCATAGTTTGGAGCAACAGGAACTGGAGTTTGAATTGTGAAATTCTCAACATCTGTTTTCACAATTCTACCATTTTCGCCAGAGCCTTTTACTTGCGAAATATTAATTCCTTTTTCTATAGCAATTTTTCGTGCCAATGGAGAAATGAAAATTCTTTCGTTTGAAATATTTGTTGAGGTTTGTGGTTCCTCGACTGCACTCGGTGAAACCTTGTTATCGACTTCACTTTGGGAGACAGAACTTAATGTAGTTTCAGGTTGGCTTGCAACTGCTTCACCTTTTTTATAATTTTCTGCAATTCCAGAAATATCAGTTCCCTCTGGACCAATAATTGCTAAAACACTATCAACAGGTGCTGTTTGACCTTCTTGAACGCCAATGTAAAGCAATGTTCCAGATTGGAATGATTCAAACTCCATCGTAGCTTTATCGGTTTCAATTTCGGCAAGGATTTCACCTTCTGCAACTTTGTCACCCACTTTTTTGATCCATGTTGCCACAGTTCCATCGGTCATGGTGTCGGAAAGACGAGGCATGGTTACAACAATTACTCCTTTAGGCAAAGTTGTGGTTTGTTGTTGATTATTAGATTTGTCTTCTTGCGAAATTTCTGTTTTTGGAATCTCGACTGTGCTCGATGAGACAACATTAGATTTTTCAGAAATTAAAGCCGAAATATCTTCTCCATCATTACCAATTATCGCTAAAAGTGAATCTACAGGTGCCGTTTGCCCAGCTGGAATTCCAATATATAAAAGCGTTCCAGAGTTGAAAGACTCAAATTCCATAGTGGCTTTGTCCGTTTCTATTTCTGCTAAAATATCTCCTTCTGCAATTTTATCGCCAACTTTTTTTAACCATGTTGCAACGGTTCCTTCGGTCATTGTATCGCTCAAGCGAGGCATGTTTATTACTGTTGCCATAATTTATAGTCTGTGAGGTAAAAATGGATAATTTTCTTCTTCATACACAACATCATATAACTGTTGTTTTTCAGGAAATGGAGATTCTTCTGCGAATGCTACACATTCTTCGACTAAACTTTTTACACGCTCATCAATGATATCAATTTCTGCTTCTGTAGCGTATTTTTTATCTTTTATTATATCCAAAACTTGTGTTATGGGATCAATTTTTCGATATTCATCTACTTCGTCTTTTGTTCTGTATAGTTGCGCATCAGACATCGAGTGGCCTCGGTAACGATAGGTTTTCATTTCTAAAAAAGTAGGTCCATCGCCCCGTCTTGCTCTTTCGATTGCCTCGGTCATTGCTTCGGCAACTTTCACCGGATTCATTCCATCCACCGGACCACAAGGCATTTCATATCCCAAACCAAGTTTCCAAATATCGGTATGATTTGCGGTTCTTTCAACAGAAGTACCCATAGCATATCCATTGTTTTCTACTATAAAGACTACTGGAAGTTTCCATAACATTGCCATATTAAATGCTTCGTGTAACGATCCTTGACGGGCTGCCCCATCTCCAAAATAGGTTAGTGTAACCCCAGTACGACCAAAATATTTATCTGCAAATGCAATTCCTGCACCCACTGGTATCTGTGCACCCACGATGCCATGACCACCATAAAAACCATGTTCTTTAGAAAATATATGCATTGACCCACCCATTCCTTTTGATGTACCAGTTACTTTTCCAAGTAGCTCTGCCATTACTTTTCTTGGATCTACGCCCATGCCAATAGGTTGCACGTGGTTTCTATAGGCCGTTATCATTTTATCATTTCCCAAATCCATAGCATGCAATGCACCCGCAAGAACTGCCTCTTGACCGTTATATAAATGTAGAAACCCTCTGACTTTTTGTTGAATATAAAGAGCGGCAAGTTTGTCTTCAAACTTTCTCCAAAGTAGCATTTCTTCATACCACTTCAAGTAAACTTCTTTTGTAACTTCTTTCATTTTTTTCTTTGATAAAGTGTTTAAATCAACTTTTTAAAATCTAATTGACAAAATAGTTTACTCACTCTATTTTGCGATTTGCAAAAATATGAAATTCCGAGATAGAAGTAAAATTTATAACCTATTTTTTAAGAAGTTTTATAGGAAATTTTTATCAAAAGTAAACGGGAGTAAATTCTTGAGTGAATTAGATTTATAAATTTCTCCAAATTCTCCCATAAAATACATTTCTATTGGCCTATCTTGATTCATTTCGTATTCTGCAATGGATTGTCTACAAGAGCCACACGGTGGGATTGGAGTAGTATTCGAAGTTAAATCGGATGTGGCTGAAATAGCCATTTTCAGAATTTTAGCATTTGGATAATTTGATCCAGAATAAAAAATCGCAACCCGTTCTGCACAAAGTCCAGATGGATAGGCAGCGTTTTCTTGATTTGATCCCAAAATCACTTTTCCATTGTCTAAAAGCAAGGCGCAACCCACTCTAAATTTAGAATAGGGTGCATAGGCTTTTTTTCTAATTTCTATAGCTTGATGCATCAAATCTTGAACGTCACTAGTCAATTCATTTAGAGACTCGAAAACTGTAAGTTTTGTTTCAATGTAAATTTCTTTCATATTTTTGGCGGAAAAAAAATCCAAATATCGAATTTCGAAATTTGGATTTTATTTATTTAATATTTTTTTGATTTAGTTGTTTGTATAATCATCTCCAAAAGCAAACGATAGAGAGAATCGTAATGTGTTTTCGAGTGGACTTTTGATTTTAGAAGCATTGAACAAATACGATACATCTACTTTCACAACATTGTATTTGAATCCAGCGCCAAGTGTGAAAAAATTTCGTGCTCCTTTGTCTTGACTTTCGTGAAAATAGCCTAAGCGAAATGCAAATGAATCTTGATAATTATATTCGCCACCAATGGAATACGTGAATTCTTTTAGTTCTTCGCTAAATCCACCAGGAGAATCTCCAAAAGATTTAAAAATTCCCGATGTCCAGTTTATGGCTTTATATTCGTTGTTGTTTGCGTTGTTTGCAGAAGTTGCGGCAAGTTGTTCGGCAGGGTCAATAGTTCCATTTCCATTTGTATCAGTAGCAATTACTGTAGCAAATGGGGTTGGAACTAACAATTTTGTAAACTCTGTACTCAAAGTAAATTTGCTATATTCATCAAAAACAAAATCATAACCAGCACCCAACTTCATGTTTGCAGGCAGAAAATTAGCTGTTTTGTCTGCTAATGTTGTGTCATAACTAATTTTTGGACCAAGATTTTGGAAATTAAAACCCAAACGTAAACGACCATTAAAATCATTAAAAGCAACTTCTTCTCCTTGAAAAAATCCAGAAATATCAAATGCAAATGTACTAGCAGCGCTTGAATCTTGGTTTGCATCTGGAATTTTTAGATTAGATCGAATGTATCTTGCACCAATTCCCATGGCAAAACTTTCGCTCAATTTTAGAGAATAGGATAAATCTAAACCGAGTTCATTAGGTTTTACCACGTTTGCAGGATCATCAAAATTTTGTCGCAATTCAATTTCACCCAAACCAAAGTATCTTAAACTTCCGCCAAAAGCACTTCTTTCATTGATTTTGTTATAATAAGTTACTTGACCAAGCGAAATATCATTTACTAAACTTGTCAAATAGGGAGTATAACTAACAGAAAAACCTTGTTGTTTTTCGATAAAAGCATATTTTGATGGATTCCATTGCTGCGAAAAAGCATCGGCAGAAGTTGCGACACCTTGATCGCCCAATCCAGCCGATCTTGCATCGGCGGCTACTAACAAAAACGGAACTCCCGTAGTGATTACTCTTTGTTGAGCCGATAATTTTAGAATTGAAAAAAGGCAAATAAAAATAACTGAAATCTTTTTCATAAATGAATCTTGTTTTTAAAATCTAGG
>JAYWEG010000162.1:0-10491 GCA_043779445.1 Bacteroidota bacterium | reverse complement strand
CATCAACTTCGTAAACAAAACCTTGACCTTTAAAGATATCTATGCAAATTGCCTTTGGGATTATTCCTTCTGCACACTCATTGATTGTTCTAACATCTAGAATAATTGGGTCAATACAATTTAATAATTTTTCAGTCCAATCTTTTTGAGATAAATCCATCTTATATTTTTTTCAAAAATAGTGATTCTTTTGTATTGATAAAAGTTTAACAATAATTTAATATACATTTGTATATACAAATAAAATATAAACATACATTTGTATATACAAATTTAGTAATTGTATTATGAAAATTGAAGAGATCATAAAAAGTACCATTGCAATGGATATTTCTAAAAAAGTAATGCTAAATATTACTTTTACCAGAAATGTAATTGCTGATAAATTTCTCGAAATACTAAAACCCTATGACATATCTGGAGAACAATATAATGTGTTACGAATTCTTAGAGGTCAAAAAGGAAAACCTGCAAACATGTGTATCATTCAAGAACGAATGATTACAAAAAACAGTAATACCACACGACTAATCGATAAATTACTTCTAAAAGAAATGGTTACCCGAGACGTTTGTTCCGAAAATAGAAGAAAAATTGAAATTAACATTACAAATAAAGGGCTAAAAGTTTTAGATAATTTAGATTTAAAAATAAAAGAGCATGATGAATTTTTTACAAAAAATTTGAATTACGAAGAGTTAACAGAACTTAACTTTTTGTTAGAAAAATTGAGAACACTAAAAACCAAATAAATATGAGTACATTTCTAGAAAGCCAAAACTGGCGTTATGCAACTAAAAAATTCGATGCAACAAAAAAAATATCTAATACCGATTTAGATATTCTAAAAGAGGCTGTTAGATTAACATCATCTTCTTATGGATTACAACCTTACAAAGTGTTGATTATTGAAAATCCAGAAGTTAGAGCAAAATTGCAACCCGCTTCTTGGGGACAAACACAAACTGTTGATGCATCACATTTGATTGTTTTCGCAAATTATACAAAAATTGACTCTAGTGATATTGACGCATTCTTTAAGAATATATGCGATACCCGAAACATGCCTATTGATCCTTTACTTGGATATAAAGAATTTATGACAAATTCAATCAACAGTAAGTCCAACGAGGAAATAAACATTTGGAATCAAAAACAAACCTATTTAGCATTAGGAAATCTATTGAATGCCGCAGCAGATTTAAAAATCGATGTATGCCCTATGGAAGGTTTCGTATCGGAACAGTATAATGAAATTTTAGGACTAGACAAATTAAGCCTAAATGCCTCACTTGTCGCTACTGTGGGTTATAGAAGCAGTGAGGACGCTACTCAACATTATAAAAAAGTAAGAAAATCAAATGAGGATTTATTTATAACTATTTAATTATTAACTACTAAATTTTAAAAAAATGAAAACATTAAAGACAATTGCTATCGCATTATTAGTAACAGTTTCTGCAACAATTATTGCACAAACAAAAAAAATCGACACTAAAACTAGCACTATAGCTTGGGTTGGAAAAAAGGTAACAGGTCAACATTCGGGAACGTTAGCCATAAAAGACGGTGCTTTAGTATTCAAGAATGCAAAACTTGCAGGTGGAACGATCAATGTAGATATGAGTACTGTTACAGTTACCGATCTAAAAGCAGGAGAAGGTAAAGAGGATTTAGAAGGACATTTGAAAGCAGATGATTTTTTTGGAACATCAAAATTTCCAACTGCAAAAATCGTTTTCAAAACAATTGCAACCAAATCAACAGGATTATATTCTGTAACTGCGGATTTGACTATAAAAGGAATTACAAACCCAATTACTTTTGATATGTCTACAACGGCAAATTCAGCTACCAGTGCTCTAAAAGTAGATAGAACAAAATACGGAATCAAATACGGATCAGGTAGTTTCTTTCAAAATCTTGGTGACAAAACTATTTCTGACGAATTTGAGCTAAATGTTGTGTTGAAGTTTTAAAAATAAACTATGACTATTCCTAAATAATCGAAACAGATTATTAGACAAAAATAGATAAATTAAACAGCATCAAAAACGTTTTTGATGCTGTTTTTTTTTTGTAAAAACCTATACAAGTAGGGCTTTTATTTATATTAACATTTATTGTTAATAACTTATTAGTGCATTTTATCGATTTTATTTGCATTTAATCTATAAAGTGTTTTATCTTTGTCATGTAATAAAAAACTATTATCATGAAAAAGAATCTATTTCTATTAGTTTTAATCTTTATAAGCAAAGATTTAGTTGCGCAGCAAAATAACGGTATATTAGGTGACAAAAACTGGACTAATCTCTGGACAAATTTTAAACCTAAAACAACAGAATACGGGGAGGCAAATGAAATACTTTCTGGGAACATAAGCGAAAACAAAACATTGTACAAGAAAAATACCTACTTACTTTCTGGTCCTGTGTATGTTACTAATAATGCAACATTAACCATCGAACCTGGAACCGTTATTAGGGGTGATATGGAAACTAATGGTGCATTAATAGTGACAAAAAATTCAAAAATTATTGCTGATGCGTCAGAAACAGATCCAATTATTTTTACCTCAAATAAAGGAATGAATGATAGAAACGCAGGCGATTGGGGTGGACTTGTTATTTTGGGTGATGCTCCAATAAACAAACATGGTGGTGTTGCCTCCGTTGAATTTAATTTAAATCCTCAATATTCATCCTATGGTGGAGAAAACATTCAGAGTGATTCTGGTATTTTAAATTATGTTAGGATTGAATTTGCAGGCAAAAAAAATGATACCGGAAAAGAATTAAATGGTTTATCTCTTGCCGGAGTTGGAAACAAAACAATATTAAATTACATTCAGGTAAGTTATTCTAAAGATGATTCTTTCGAATGTTATGGTGGGGTTGTAAATCTGAATAACTTAGTATCATATCGTTCAAATGATGATGATTTTGATTTCACACAAGGAGTTCAATGCAACATTTCAAACAGCATGGCTTTAAGAAACCCATATATATCTGATGCTTCAATATCTAGATGTTTTGAAATTGATTCTTATGACAAACCAGAAAATGCAGATTTTTCTAAAAAACAAACCACAATAGTTGCTGATAACATAACTTTAGTAAATACTGAAGAAAATTTTGAAGGTTTAACAAGAGAAGCAATTTTTGTTAGAGAAAATAGCAATTTTGAAATCAAAAATAGTTTAATTCACGGTTTTGCTCCAGGAATTGTTTTAGAAAACAAGATAGGTTCAGATCCAGAAAAAATTAGGAAAATTGTTCTAAAAAATATTCTTTTTAATTCTTGTACTAAGCAATTAAAATTCGAATCTGTTGATAAATCAGATCTAATAGATGCATTTATATTAGAAAATGTTAATGAAATTACTATATCAAATTTGCCACAATTAGATTTGTTTAATGAATGTAACTTAAAGAAAGCGGTTGATTTTAGAGTAAAAGCAAATAAATCTTTAGGTTCACGATAAAAAAGTTGCAGATATAAAATAAATGTTTAAATTTGCAATTCAAATATACTGAATACTAATGAAAATGATTTTAAACAATACTTGGTGGTGGAGTAGCTTACGTCAAACGTCGTGAAGTAGCACACTTATAGTATATTTAAAACTAAAAATATCAAAAAGGGCTTGTCATCACGACAAGCCTTTTTTTATTATAAAAATCTAGCAAAATATTATAACACTTGAAAACATTTAAACTAAATACCCACCACAAACAAATTCTTGCCGATACTATTACACCAGTAAGCGTGTACTTAAAAATTCGCGACAAATACCCGAATAGTCTATTGCTAGAAAGTTCGGATTATCGTGGCAATGACAATAGTTTCTCATACATATGTTGCAACCCGATTGCAAGCATTAAAATAGAGAACGAAACTGTAACTCAAAATTTTCCCGATGGAACTTCAACAAAATTTAATGTAAAAAAAACAACAAATATTCCCGAAGTAATTCAAAATTTCGCTTCGCAATTCGAATCGCAAAAAAACGATTTTAAGTTTATCAATAACGGTTTGTTTGGTTATATTTCATATGATGCTGTTCGTTATTTCGAAAAAATAGAAATCTCAAAAAAAGATAATAATCTCGAAATTCCCGAAGTATATTATGCCATTTATCAAAACATTATTGCCATAAATCATTTCAAAAACGAAGCCTTTATTTTTTGCCATTCTGTTGGTAATGAAAATAATATTCTAGAAATTGAACAATTACTTCAATCTCGAAATTTTTCTTCATATGCATACTTAAATGAAGGAAAGTCAATTTCAAACCTTACTGATGATGAATTTAAAGCCAATGTAACCTTAGCCAAAAAACACTGTCAACGAGGTGATGTTTTTCAATTGGTTTTGTCACGCCGGTTTACTCAAAATTTTAAAGGCGATGAATTCAATGTATATAGAGCTTTACGAAGTATCAATCCAAGCCCGTATTTGTTCTTTTTTGATTATGGAAATTTCAAAATAATGGGATCGTCACCCGAAGCACAAATTATTGTCAAGAATAGAAAAGCCGAAATTCATCCTATTGCAGGCACTTTTAAACGAACCGGAAACGATGAGCAAGATGCCATTCTTGCCAAAAAATTGCAAGACGACCCAAAAGAAAATGCCGAACATGTCATGCTTGTCGATCTCGCAAGAAACGATTTGAGTCGTCACGGAAACAATGTTCAGGTTGAGAACTATTGTGAAGTACAGTTTTTTTCACACGTCATTCATTTAGTGTCTAAAGTTACAGGAAATTTGCATGAAAAAGCTACCACGATGCAAGTAGTAGCCGATACTTTTCCCGCAGGAACCTTGTCTGGGGCACCAAAACACAAAGCCATGCAACTCATCGAAAAATACGAGAAAACAAATCGAGATTTCTATGGCGGTGCTATTGGATTTATGGATTTTGAAGGCAATTTTAATCACGCGATTATGATTCGAACTTTTCTGAGTAAAAACCATCAATTGCATTACCAAGCGGGAGCAGGAATCGTAAATTCATCTTCAGAAAATGACGAATTGCAAGAAGTTTATAATAAATTAGGCGCATTAAATAAGGCGTTAGAAATAGCAGAGAAAATTTAGTCTCAACCAGCCCTCCCAAGGGTATGGATAAAAACAATACATAAGTTTAATCATGGAAAATAATAATTCAATAAAATTGCAAAAAGCCCTCTCTTTGGGAGGGTTGGGTGGGAAAATAGTAGTTATAGACAATTACGATAGTTTCACATATAATTTAGTACATTATCTCGAAGATTTAGATTGTGAAGTCACCGTTTTTCGCAACGACGAATTCGAAATTGATGAATTGCAACAATTCGATAAAATTTTACTTTCACCTGGACCAGGAATTCCAGACGAAGCGGGATTATTGAAAGCCGTAATTCAAAAATATGCACCAATCAAAAGTATTTTAGGAGTGTGTTTGGGGCTACAAGCCATTGGTGAAGTTTTTGGCGGAACGCTTACTAATCTTGAAAAAGTATATCATGGAGTGGCTACAAATGTTAAAATCACAAACGAAGATTCTGTGCTTTTCAAAGATTTACCAAACCAATTCGAAGTCGGTCGTTATCACTCTTGGGTCGTTTCTAATGAAAATTTCCCAAACGATTTAATCATTACCTCAATTGATGAAAACGGACAAATAATGTCGCTTAAACATAGCAAATTCGATGTTAGAGGCGTTCAATTTCACCCAGAAAGTGTCCTGACACCAAACGGAAAGAAAATTTTAGAGAATTGGGTAACCTTCCCAAACCCTACAAAGGAGGGGCTTTAAAGTCCCAGATTTAAAAAAATATTAAATATAATTAGAAAACCTATTTACCCCAATAGGTGCTCCCCTCCTTTGGAGGGGTTGGGGGAGGATCAATGAAAAACATATTAAACCGACTTTTCAACCACGAAACTTTATCTTCTGCTGAAGCCAAAAACGTGTTAATCAACATTTCTAACGGAAATTACAATCAAAACCAAATAGCTAGTTTTTTGACTGTTTATATGATGCGAAGTATCAGTATTGATGAGCTTTCAGGTTTTAGAGAAGCCTTATTAGAATTGTGTATAAAAGTTAATTTATCAGACTATAATACCATCGATTTATGTGGTACTGGCGGAGATGGAAAAGACACTTTTAACATATCAACATTAGCCTCATTTATAACCGCTGGCACAGGAATAAAAGTCGCCAAACACGGCAATTACGGAGTTTCTTCTATCTCTGGATCGAGTAATGTAATGGAAAATTTAGGAGTTAAATTTAGTAATGATACAAGTTTTCTTGAAAAATGTATCGACCAAGCAGGAATATGTATTTTACATGCACCATTATTTCATCCAGCTATGAAAAATGTTGCTCCAATTAGAAAAGAATTAGGTGTAAAAACCTTTTTCAATATGTTAGGTCCAATGGTTAATCCAAGTTTTCCTAAAAATCAATTGGTTGGTGTTTTTAGTTTAGAATTAGCCAGAATGTATGCTTACTTATATCAAAATACTGATACCAATTTCAATATTTTACATAGTTTGGATGGTTACGACGAAATTTCATTAACCGGAAATACAAAATCAATTTCTAAAACCAAAGAAACGATGTTTTCTGCAGAAGATTTCGGGTTGCAAAAACTGAATCAAATTGATATTCAAGGTGGAAAAACCATCGAAGAATCGGCGCAAATGTTCATCAATATCTTATCAGGAAAAGGAACCGAAGCACAAAATAATGTGGTTTGTGCCAATGCAGGAATGGCGATTGCTACCGTAAATAATTTGAATGTCAAACAAGGATTTGAACTCGCAAAAGAAAGTTTAGTATCTGGAAAAGGATTGATTGCACTAAATAAATTAAAAGAATTAAGCAAATAATAACAATTGTAATACCACAGAATAATTAAATCTTTGAGACCTTTGTTTCTTTTACAAAAATAAAAAAATGAATATTTTAGATAGAATAATAATCGATAAACGACGAGAAGTAATTCTCAAAAAATCAATCATTCCGATTTCGCAATTAGAAAATTCGGTTTTGTTTGAAAAAAAAACAATATCGTTATCAAATAATTTACGAAACAGCAAAACAGGAATTATTGCCGAACACAAGCGACGTTCGCCATCAAAACCAAATATAAACAACTCATTTTCAGTTGAAGAAGTGGTTAAAGGCTATGAAGATGCTGGGGTTTGTGGAATTTCGGTTCTTACTGATATGAAATATTTTGGCGGTTCTCTTGACGATTTTTTACTGGCAAGAGCATCGGTAAATATTCCGTTGTTGCGAAAAGAATTCATAATTGATGAATATCAAATCCTAGAAGCCAAAGCACATGGAGCCGATTTAATTTTACTTATTGCGGCGGTTTTGACTCGTGATGAAATTGAACAATTATCGAAATTTGCCAAATCATTAAACCTCGAAGTTTTATTAGAAGTTCACAATCTAGAAGAATTACAAAAATCTGTGATGACAAGCCTTGATATGATTGGCGTAAACAACAGAAATTTAAAAACTTTCGAAGTCAATTTGGATTTCAGCAAGCAATTAGCCAGCGAAATTCCGAATGAATTTGTAAAAGTTTCAGAAAGTGGCATTTCCTCAATCGAAGCCATACAAGAACTCAAACCTTTTGGATATAAAGGATTTTTGATAGGTGAAAATTTTATGAAAACGGATAATGCTGGATTAGAAGCAGTTAAGTTTATAAAAAATTTAAACACAAATTACACAAATTAACACGAATTATAAATGAATGTTTTAACAAATAATCAAGACATCTCGGCTCCCTCCCTTTCGGGGAGGGCTGGGGTGGGGATTAAAATCTGCGGAATGAAATATCCCGATAATATTCTAGAAGTGAGCCAATTACTTCCTGATTATTTGGGTTTTATATTCTACAAAAAATCATCACGTTATTTTGATGGTGAAATTCTAGAAATTCCAAAGTCAATTAAGAAAGTTGGAGTTTTTGTAAATGCCAGTTTAGTGGAAATTAATGGGAAAATCAAAAAATACGATTTAGATTTAATTCAATTGCATGGAGAAGAAACACCAGAATTTTGCAAAAATATAAGACAATTCAACATCGAAATCATAAAAGTTTTTTCGGTTGATGATAGTTTTGATTTTTCAGAATTAGAACCATTTGAAAATGCTTGCGATTATTTTTTATTTGATACCAAAGGAATATGGCCAGGCGGAAACGGAGTTACTTTCAATTGGCAAATTCTAGAAAAGTATAAATCCAGCAAACCATTATTTCTCTCTGGCGGTATTGGAATCGAAGAAATATCAAAAATAAAAACATTGAATTTACCAATATATGCAATAGATGTAAACAGCAAATTCGAAATTGAACCAGGATTAAAAAACACTAAATTATGTAAAGACGCGATTAATCGCGTCTCTACAAACAATTAAATAAATATGAAAACAACCTATCACGTGAATGAAAAAGGATTTTACGGCAATTTTGGCGGTGCGTATATTCCCGAAATGCTATTCCCAAATATCCTTGAATTACGAGAAAATTATCTCAAAATTACAGCCGAACCATCGTTTCAAAAAGAATTCGATTATTTATTGAAAGACTATGTTGGTCGTCCAACTCCGCTCTATTTTGCAGAAAGATTATCTAAAGAATACAATACAAAAGTCTATTTAAAACGCGAAGATTTGTGTCATACAGGTGCTCATAAAGTCAATAATACAATCGGACAAATTCTGGTAGCAAAACGTTTGGGTAAAACCCGAATTATTGCCGAAACTGGTGCAGGTCAACATGGTGTTGCAACTGCAACTGTTTGTGCCTTAATGGGTTTGGAGTGTATTGTGTACATGGGCGAAGTAGATATAAAACGCCAAGCACCAAACGTAGCCCGAATGAAAATGTTAGGAGCCGAGGTAAGACCAGCAACATCGGGCTCAAAAACATTAAAAGATGCTACAAACGAAGCCATTCGAGATTGGATAAATAATCCCGAAGATACCTATTATATCATCGGTTCGGTAGTTGGACCGCATCCATACCCAGACATGGTGGCTCGTTTTCAAGCCGTAATCTCCGAAGAAATAAAATCGCAATTACTTGAAAAAGAAGGTCGGGAAAATCCAGATTATGTCATCGCTTGCGTAGGCGGCGGAAGCAATGCTGCTGGTACATTCTATCATTTTTTAGATAATCCTGAAGTCAATATTATCTCTGTAGAAGCCGCAGGAAAAGGAATCGATACGGGCGAAAGTGCGGCAACTTCTGCCTTAGGAAAAATCGGAATTATTCACGGAGCTAAAACCTTGTTAATGCAATCACCCGATGGTCAAATTACCGAGCCTTACTCGATTTCTGCTGGCCTCGATTATCCTGGCGTTGGTCCCATGCATGCGCATTTATTCGAAACCAAACGAGCCGAATTTATTGCCATTACCGACGAAGATGCAATGAACTGGGGAATTAAACTATCTAAAACCGAAGGCATAATTCCAGCAATCGAAACCGCTCATGCATTTGCGGTTTTAGACGAAAAAAAATTCAAACCCAATGATATTGTGGTAATTAACCTTTCTGGTCGCGGCGACAAAGATTTGAACACATATATCGATTATTTTAATCTTTAGTTGGGCGTTCCCCTACGGGTCGGGCTTTTCGCTAAATCTTTTTAGTGGCTGAAAAAGCAACTAAAAAGGATACCGCTTTAATCCCTAACGCAAACAATCCAAAATAAATCAAACTTTTATTTCCATAACCGCAAATCAAAAAATCGTATATCGTATATATAAATGAACCGAATAAATCAAAAACTCCAAGAAGATAAAAAGTTAGTATCCATCTATTTTTCAGCGGGATATCCAAACATAAACGATACTGTTACCATTATTCAAGATCTCGAAAAATCGGGTGTTGATATGATTGAAATTGGATTGCCATTTAGTGATCCGCTTGCCGATGGTCCAACAATTCAAGAAAGTTCGACCGCTGCCTTGCACAACGGAATGACTACTAAATTGTTATTCGAGCAACTTTCAAACATTCGCCAAAGCGTTACAATCCCACTAATAATCATGGGATATTTCAATCCAATGTTGCAATATGGTATTGAAGATTTTTGCAAAAAATGTCAAGAAACTGGTATAGATGGATTAATAATTCCTGATTTACCAGTTGATATTTACGTGGAACAATATCAAACAATATTCGAAAAATACGGATTGAAAAATGTTTTCTTGATTACGCCACAAACCTCAGAAAAACGTGTTCGATATATAGATTCTGTTTCAGAAGGGTTTATTTATATGGTATCGTCGGCAAGTGTTACTGGTGGAAGTTCGAGCGAGTTTGGAGATGCACAACAAAATTATTTTAAGCGTATTGCAGATTTGAATTTGAAAAATCCTCAAATAGTTGGATTTGGAATAAACAATAAAGAAACTTTCGATCAAGCGACAAAATATGCAAAAGGAGCGATAATTGGAAG
>JAYWEG010000161.1:0-10508 GCA_043779445.1 Bacteroidota bacterium | reverse complement strand
ACATCTAAAACCTCAAAGCTTTCTAATTCAAAATCATATTTTGACTTGTAGATTTCGATTTCATTTTTCAAAAAATTATCCAACGATTCTTTTTTACAAAATTTGTTGTTATCTCTTCCAATAATTTGAATTTTCCCATTACGAGTTAAAATATCTCCAGCTCGATTAAAGAATTTTTTTGCACTTCCTAGTTGATCGAAACCATAACCATATGGATTGCATATAATAACATTTTTGAATTTTCTTTCAAATTTGTGTTCGTAAAAATCACATATATCATCTAGATAATGGCAATCTTCATTTTTATAATCAACATAATTTTTAAAATGCAAAACAGATTCTGGATATGTTAAATCAGTCACATAACATTTTGGATATTCTATTTTTCCAAAATTATTTTTACCAGCACCAAATTCAATATTAGTTATGTTTAAATCTTGTGGAAAATCAATATGATGTTCAATTTCATTTCCGAATCTATCTAATATTGGCATAAATTAAATTATTTATACAAATCTAACAAATATTAATTAATTTTACACTAATTATAAAAAAATCTAGTAATATGGAAGTCAGTGATTTAAAAAATAAAATCCTAATTAAATATCATGTTTTAGAAAATTCAGAATCGATTTTGATTAAGATTAAATCGAATGTCTTGTGGGATGACTCTATTGTATCTAGAAAAACTGCAAGTTTTGGCTTGCCATATAATTATTCAAATATCGAATATGAAACAAATGAAATTCCTGAATTTTTAAATGAGTTGGTTCAAATAGTAAAAATTAACAATGGATTTGAACCTAACAATTGTTTGATAAATTATTATTTTGAAAACAGTTCAAAGATGGGATTTCATTCAGACCAAATAGATATTTTGTTTGAGCGAACTGGAATTGCAATATTTTCATTGGGTTCAACTCGAGTTTTAAGATTTAAAAACAAATCAAATAGAGAAATCGTTTTCGATATTTTATTAGAAAATAATAGTTATTTTTATATGTCTCAAGAAATTCAAAAAGAATGGCTTCACGCAATTTTACCTGACAAAAATGAAAGTTTAAGTGAACGAATTAGCATTACATTCAGAAAGATTATTTCAATTAGAAATAATTCGTTGTGTTAAATTACCAATTATTTCTAAAAGTTAAAATATTACTTTCATTCAACAATCGTTAATCACTCGTTTACAAGTGAAAGAATGATTATATTTGCAACCTATTACAATTCGAAGTATGAAACACATCAGAAATTTTTGCATAATCGCGCATATTGACCACGGAAAAAGCACATTAGCCGACAGACTTTTGGGCGCAACCCAAACGGTAACCGCTCGCGAAGAAAAAGCTCAATTGCTCGATAACATGGACTTGGAGCGTGAACGTGGCATTACCATAAAAAGTCACGCCATTCAGATGGAATATACTTATCAAGGAAAAGAATACATCTTGAATCTAATAGACACGCCTGGTCACGTTGATTTTTCTTATGAAGTTTCTCGATCTATCGCCGCTTGCGAAGGTGCACTTCTGATTGTTGATGCAGCGCAAAGCATTCAGGCACAAACGATCTCGAATTTGTATTTAGCGCTAGAAAATGATTTAGAAATCATTCCAGTTTTAAACAAAGTCGATTTGCCAAGTGCCAATCCCGAAGAAGTTTCTGATGATATTATAGATCTTTTGGGTTGCAAGCTCGAAGATATTATTCACGCCAGTGGGAAAACTGGTTTCGGAGTCGAAAATATTTTGGCAGCCATAATCGAGAAAATTCCACCTCCAAAAGGCAATATCGACGAACCTTTGCAGGCTTTGATATTCGATTCACATTATAATCCGTTTCGAGGTATCGAAGTTATTTTTAGAGTTAAAAATGGAGAAATTCGAAAAGGACAAAAAATTAAATTCATGGCAACCGGCAATGAATATTTTGCCGATGAAATAGGTACTCTAAAATTAAATCAAGTTCCAAAAAATGTAATCTCTGCTGGAGATGTAGGCTATTTGATATCTGGAATAAAAGAAGCCAAAGAAGTAAAAGTTGGTGACACATTAACCGATGCCAAAACGCCTACAACCAACATGATTGTTGGTTTCGAAGACGTTAAACCTATGGTTTTTGCAGGAATTTATCCAGTTGATACCGAAGATTACGAAGAGTTGCGAAATTCAATGGAAAAACTGCAGCTGAATGATGCTTCTCTCGTATTTCTCCCAGAAAGCTCTGCGGCATTAGGCTTTGGTTTTCGTTGTGGATTTCTTGGAATGTTACATATGGAAATTATCCAAGAACGTTTAGAGCGAGAGTTCGACATGACCGTTATCACGACTGTTCCCAACGTTTCATATCATGCATTTACAAAAAAAGATCCCGATGTTGCAATGATTGTCAACAATCCAACTGATTTGCCAGATCCATCTAAATTGGATCGTGTTGAGGAACCCTATATTAAAGCAACCATCATCACTAAATCCGATTTTGTTGGAAATGTAATGAGTTTGTGCATCGAAAAACGAGGTGTAATTACCAACCAAACCTATTTGACAACCGAACGTGTCGAATTGAATTTTGACATGCCATTAGCCGAAATTGTTTTTGATTTCTACGATCGTTTAAAAACTGTTTCTAAAGGGTATGCCAGTTTTGATTACTCGCCAATTGGCATGCGAACTTCTAAATTAGTGCGTCTTGATGTTTTGCTAAATGCCACTTCCGTAGACGCGCTTTCGGCATTGATTCACGAAAGTAATGCCTATCATATTGGTAAGAAAATGTGCGAAAAATTGAAAGAATTAATTCCAAGACAACAATTCGATATTCCGATTCAAGCCGCAATTGGAGCCAAAATTATCGCTCGTGAAACCATAAAAGCACTCCGAAAAGACGTTACTGCAAAATGTTATGGTGGCGATATTTCTAGAAAACGTAAGCTTCTTGAAAAACAAAAAAAGGGGAAGAAAAGAATGCGACAAGTTGGGAATGTTGAAATTCCGCAAGAAGCATTTATGGCCGTTTTGAAATTGAATGATTAGAGTTTTAAGAGAATAGAAGAAAGTGTTAAGAAAATAGATAAACCTGATGATGAAAATTATCGGGTTTTTTTATACATTCTTAATCACATACGTTACGATTCCCCAAATAACTAGTTGGTTTTCCTCGGTGACTTTTATGGGTTTGTAATTTGGGTTTTCTGGCATCAAGTACATACAATCTTTCTCGAGTTGGATGCGTTTTACGGTAAATTCACCATCAATAAAACAAATCGCAATTTTGTTGTTTTGTGGTTCTAAACTTCGATCCACAACCAAAACATCTTTATCGTTAATGCCAGCATCGATCATAGAATTTCCTTTGACTTTGATATAGAAAGTTGCCAATGGGTTTTCGCTTAATTCTTTATTCAAATCAATATTGGTTTCCATAAAATCCGCTGCGGGCGATGGAAAACCTGCTGAGACTCCTTCTTTTATATACGGAATTCGCAATTCACTTTCGAAATCTGGCACAAAAAAAATAAGTTTTTGATTTTTATTTACTGGCATTTTATTTCAAGAAGATCTTTAAAATTGGTTGTATATTTTTTTGACAAATGGTTTTGCTTCATATTCCAAGTCAAATTTAGGTTTTGCGACGCCAACTTCACTTTTTTATCGCCAATTTTTTTATTCAATTGATCCATGGTTTGCATCAAAGCCAAATGTTTTGGGTTTTCTTCATCGAATAATTGAAATTGTTTTTTGTCTTCATCAACTAACGAAGTTACAATTACGCCTGCTTTTTTGAATTTGAAATGTTCGTTTCCTTTGTGCAATTGCTTCAACATATCGATTGCGGTATTGGATATCGTTAAAGTCGAATTCGAAGCAAACGGCAAGGTTACCGCCATGTTGAAATAATATTTCGAGGTTTTATAGCTGTGTTTGTCAATAACTAACATTACGATTATTGTATGGCAACACGATTTTTGTTTGCGCAATTTTTCGGCACAAACACTGGCAAACGTAGAAACGCGCTCACGTAAATCATCGAATTCTGAAATTTGTTTTGGAAAACTTCTAGTTGTAGCAATGCTTTTTTTCTGGTCTGGAATGGGTTCTAAATCCAAAACCGATTTTCCTTCGAGTTCATATTTTAATCGCATTCCGATGATTCCCATTTCTTTTTTAATCCAAGCCTCGTGTTGTGGTAATGTAAAATCGTATGCTGTATTAATATTTCGCAACTTGGCTTTTTTGTCTTGTTGGCGACCAATGCCCCAAACGTCTTCAATTTTTGTCCATTTCAAAGCTTTGATTCTTTTTTCTTCGGAATCTATAACATAAATACCCGAGGTTCTATCTTGAAATTTTTTGGCTATTTTGTTTGCAACTTTCGATAATGCTTTGGTTTCGGCAAAGCCAATGCAAACCGGAATTCCAACCCATTTTTGGATACGGTTTTTCATTTGAAGTCCATAATTGTGATAATCTTGAACATTCATCCCATCAAAATTCAAAAAGGCTTCGTCGATACTATACGCTTCTAAATTTGGTGTAAATTGGTTTAAAACGCCCATAACCCGATTGCTCAAATCGCCATAAAGCGCATAATTCGAGGAAAAAACTTGAACATTTTCTTTTCTAATCAAATCTTTTATTTGAAATGCTGGTGCACCCATTTTTATGCCGACTGCTTTTGCTTCGTTGCTTCTAGAAATTACACAGCCGTCGTTATTAGACAAAATCGCAATGGGTTTGCCATTGAATTTTGGTTGAAAAACGCGTTCGCAAGAAGCATAAAAATTATTACAATCTACAAGTGCATACATTTTGTAAATTTACAGAATCCTTTTTTACAGAAGTAATTTACAAAAGTTAATTTCTTTGATTGTTGATAAAATTTATATTTTGAAAAACAGTAACAATACGACACAAAAAAGCCGATTTGAAATTTCAAATCGGCTTTTTCTATAAGTCTAAAATATTACAAGTTAAAAGATACTCCAATATTAAATACAAATTGGTTGTTGTATAAACCATCTTTATCCTTGTTATATGACGCTAACGGAAATCCAATTTCTGAATACATTCCAAAACCATCTGAAAAGAAATAACGACCGCCCAAATGCGCTCCAAAATTTCTTAAACTTAAATCAAGTCCAGGATAGACATCAACTTTATCACCAAGAGTTAAAACTTTTCCAATATTAGCATTGAAACGAGCTTTTAAATCAATTTTATCTCCAAATTTAATATCTCCAGCATTTCCATCGGTAGCATTTAAAAGATAACTTGCCGTAAATCCATAAGACATGTTTTCTCCAATTCCGAAATCTCCTGTTGCATGAATGCCAGTTCCTCCTTTTTGAATGTTTGCTCCAACACCAACTTTAATGTCTCCTTTTCCTTTAAACGCTTGTGCATTTGCAAAAAATGCGGATGACAACAGTAATAATGTAATTATTTTTTTCATTTTTATTCTTTTTTAAATTAGTGATACAAATAAAAGTAAAAAAATCGTAAAATCAAATTCTAAAATTTTTCTATTTTTAATTTCTTCCTTTTTCGCTTGGATAAAGTTGAGGTAGTGTTTCGCTTTGCCAAAACTCTTTCGTTTCGATGTCTAGAAGTGTTAATTTCCCTTTGAAAGCCGCTCCAGTATCTACATTCCATACACAAGCGCGTTGTACTGGAACAGTTTCTCCTATTCGAGTAGTTGGTGTGTGACCAATGTAAATTTCATTATATATTTTGAAACGCTGTGGATAACAACGACTTGTTTTTTTGATATTCAAATCTAACGAAAGTGCGGTTTCCCAAAGTGTTCGATCCCAATAGAATAGTTTTGGAAAATATTCATACGAAACACCACTCATGTTTGTGAAACCTGCGTGAATAAACAATCGGTTTTGATCGTCGAGATAATAATCTTGAAGCGATTTTAAAAAAGTAATGTGTTTTATTTTTGTTTCTTCGGAAACAGTTTTGTAGGCGTTAACAGTCGCTTTTCCTCCATGTTTAAACCACATGCCCTCATCGATGTTTTTATCGTTAGTTTCGAGCCAATCTAAAAATAATTGGTCATGATTTCCACGAATAAAAATACAGTTTTGGGTTTGACCCAAATGAATTAGGTAATCGAGAACTTGAGGAGATTCGCTCCATCCATCGACATAATCACCTAGAAAAATGAGCGTATCGTTTTTAGAAACAGTTCCGCGCTCCATAATTTGAAGTAAGGCGCGCAAGCCACCATGAATGTCACCAATAACTAGAGTTCTTTGCATGTTATCGAACAATTACGCCATCTACAAACAAAATTGGAACTTCCTCGACATAATCTGGAGTTATAGAATTGGCTTTGAAAATGAATTTTCGATCATATAATGTTTGGCCAATAAAAAAAGTTACCATAAACTCATTGTTTAAAGTCAAGACATTGTCATAGAACATTTCTATTTTGCGAACAGAAACAGGCTCTATTTCTAAAAATGCGTGGCGTAAGAGTGATGTTTTTTTCATTTCGCCATCAATTGTTCCAAATGCTTTTGAAACGATCATAACTCCGTCTAGTTTAAAATCAGAATCGTTTACCAAGTAGGCAAACCAAACTTTTTGCATAAAATCGTCGCTCCATTCTTGAACGGCAGCTAGAAATACGTTTTGGACAATTGGAATTATGATGTCTTTTTTCATTTTTATTATGGATTTTTTGACGATAATTGTGAGCCTAGCCCTGATAGAAATGGAAATCCTTTTGAAAATAATTGCGATTTTTTTTTGTTATTGCAAAACGACCGGCGGAAGTTCCTGCAATGACTTAGAAAAAAGCAATTATTGAAAAAGATTGAAATGTATAGCAGGAAATTGCTTCTAAAAACAACATTTCGACTGCGATCAGTGGAACAAAATGTTTTAAATACTTGCTTTGAATTGTTCTAGAAATCGAACATCGTTTTCGTAAAACATTCTGATATCACCAATTTGGTAGAGCAACATTGCTATACGTTCAATTCCCATTCCTAATGCAAAACCATTGTATTCATCTGGATTTATTCCACAATTTGTTAGTACATTTGGGTCAACCATGCCGCAGCCCATGATCTCTAACCAACCTGTCCCTTTTGTGATTCGATAATCGGTTTCGGTTTTTAGTCCCCAATAAATATCGACTTCGGCGCTTGGTTCGGTGAACGGAAAATAACTCGGTCGCAGTCGGATTTTCGATTTTCCAAACATTTCTTTGGTAAAATACAATAAGGTTTGCTTCAAGTCGGCAAACGAAACATCTTTGTCAATATACAAACCTTCAACTTGGTGAAAAATGCAATGAGATCGCGAGGAAACGGCTTCGTTACGAAAAACGCGTCCTGGCGAAATAGTTCGAATTGGCGGTTTGTTGTTTTCCATATAACGAACTTGCACCGATGAGGTGTGCGTACGCAACAAAATATCGGGATTTGTTTGTATGAAAAACGTGTCTTGCATGTCGCGAGCCGGATGGTATTCTGGTAAGTTTAATGCTGTAAAATTGTGCCAGTCGTCTTCGATTTCTGGACCTTCGGAAACGTTAAATCCAATATTTGAAAAAATATCAATAATTTGATTTTTTACTAGGGAAATGGGGTGTCTTGAGCCAATAATTAATGGTTCTGATGGGCGAGATAAATCGCCATAGAATCCTTTAATTTCTTCTTTGCTTTCTAATACTTCTTGAATGGTTTTTACCTTTTCTTCTGCAATGGTTTTTAGCAAATTAATGACTTGACCAAATTCTTTTTTTTGATCGTTAGGCACATTTTTAAATTCGGCAAAAACTTCTTTTAAAAGGCCTTTACTTCCTAGAAATTTGATTCTAAATGCTTCGAGTTTTTCTTTATTGGTAGTAGAAAAATCATTTGCTTCGGCAATATATTCTTTAATTCTGTTTGTCATTATATTCTGAATAGGATTGCAAAAATAAGAAAAAGTTTTCAGTCTCAGTAGCAGTTTTCAGAATATTGAGACCGAAAACTGCGACTGCGACCGAAAACTATTCAATAACTTCTTTTTCTAGAAAATAATTTACGATTGCTTCTTTCATCAAAACCGATTGTTCGCCTGCTTTGAGGGATGGTAATTCTTCTTTTACAATATAATGTGGCCAGCCTTCTGCATCAAAATATTCGAATTCATAAAAACCATAAGGTTCTAATAATCTGCAAATTGCAATGTGCATTAAATCTAGTTTTTGATCTTTTTTGAATTCGCGATGCACTTTTCCAAGTTCTTGAACTCCGATTAAATAAATTATGGCATCTAAATCAAGATCTTCACCTTGCGAGAATTGATTTGAAAGTATTTGGACGAGGTTTTCCCAGCGTTCTTTGAGTTGTGTATCTCGAGACATTTGGTTTTAGAATGTAGATTAACGAATTTAGATTTCAGATTTATATGAGCCAAATCTAAATTATTTTGCAAATATAATCTTTTTAAAATCTTTTCTGTTTGTTCTTTTTTCTATTCTCTAACTTCTTTTATCTTTGTTAATAAATGTTTTCTATGAGTTTTCTTGATATTTTTCTTGGGGCATTGTTGGTTTATGCGATGTTCAACGGCTTGAAAAAAGGTCTTTTTGTTGAATTTGCCTCTCTAATTTCGCTTGTTTTAGGGATTTTTATTGCAATTAAATTCTCCTATTTATTGCGATCGATTATTGAAAATTATGTTTCTTGGTCGCCGAAAATTATTGAAATCACGTCATTTGGACTGACTTTTTTGATTGTTGTAATTGCGATTCATACTTTAGCAAAAGTTTTTACAGGAATTGCAGATTTTGCTTATTTGGGGTGGCTCAATAAATTGGGTGGAGCAGTATTTAGTGTTTTGAAATCGGTATTGATGTGGAGTATTGTCTTTAATTTATTTCAAAAAATAAATGGGGACAACTTTATCGTTAAGCAAGAAACCCTAAATAAATCGATGTTTTATAATCCAATTCAAGAAGTTTCGAAGTTCATTTATCCTAGTTTGAACAAATGGTATGAAGATCTTAAAACGAAAACCAAGGATTTGAATACAGATTTGAAAAACAATTCAAAATAATTTTTTCTAAAATAATTACTTAACTTCCTTGATTGAATTTATATCAATCCAACCAACAATGCCATCCGTTAATTCGATTTTTTTATATTCCTTTTCGGTCAACAATACAAAAACTTTTGTGCCTTCATGCAGTTTCATTATTTCTTTTGAAGAAGCTTTGGGCAGTGATAATAATGAAGTAACTTCTGCAAAAACAATTGCTGGCTTATCATTTTTTGAATGTAATTTCTCGAAGAATGCAGTCGAAACACAAATCAAAATTAGCACCAAAACAACAAGCATTCCACTAAAAAGTATTCGCTTTATTAAAGATGCTTCTGAAAAGTAGTATAAAATAAAAAACAGTAAAAACATCATACCAAAAAATACCGAAATCCAAGCCCAAGTATCATATTGAAATTTAGAAGTTAAACTTTGAAGCATTTTACCAATTCCAACTTTTGGAACAATTTTTATATCGTCAATTTGCAATTTTTTGGCAATTTCGAGATTGTTTTTGGCTTCTTCAAAATCGGGATTCAAAACCAATGCTTTCTCATAGTTGTAAATAGATGGGGCAACTTTGTTGAGTTTATAATAGCAATTGGCAAGATTAAAATACAATTCTGGTGAATGTTTTTGAGTTCTAAAAACAGTTTCATAAGCATCTATCGCCTCTTGATAGTTGCCCTGTTTGTACAATGTATTTCCGTTTTCGAAACCCGTTTGGGCAAAGAAAACTTGCGTTATTAGTAGAAATAAGCAAACTAAATTTTTCATTTAATTATTTTTAGAACCATTATAAATTAGGGTTCATTAAGTTTTTTATGTGTTTAAATAAATCCTAAATCAAAAATTCCTTAATTTTTAAGTTGTTTCTCTAAATCTGCAATTAATAAAATCGCTTTTTCGTAATCTAGCTGAATTGTTGCGTTTGTTGATGGTGCATATCTCGCGATTTCACAATTTTCGGTTAGATTTATAAATTCCGACACCGTGTCAACTGCTGCATTTTTTGACAATAAAAGTTCCTCGATATTTGCTTTACTCATTTCGGTTGTCTCAATATTGAGTTTAGCTTTCAAGAAATTATGCATAGCTTTTTCAAGCGCTACATAAAATTGTTCTTTGTTGTTGATTTGTTTTTTGGCTTGCGATAAATATTTTTTTGCCAATCGATTGTTCATTTTCAATCGGTTTCCTTCAAAATCATTTTCAGTTGCTTCTTTTCGTTTTCTATATAAAATTATAAATGGAATAATTATAAATGGGATTAACTGCAACATATAATATTTAGTTGAACCAAGAAAATCTCGTTTTTTAATATATGCTAATTCTGTTTTTAATTTAATGTTCTTAAATTCTAGTTTCTTTCCGATTTTTGAATTAGAATTTCCAGAAACTGCGACAGTATTTGAAGGTTTTTCTTCTGGACCATCTAATACATTTACCATAATTTCTTGAGAA
>JAYWEG010000160.1:0-4229 GCA_043779445.1 Bacteroidota bacterium | reverse complement strand
TATCCAGACAGCCACATGCGGTATCGAGAGTCTTATAAATAAAATAATTACAAAAAATGAAGAAAGACGATTCTAATAAAATAGTTATAACAATAATGCTTTTAGTTTGCCTTACGGTAGCAATAGTATATTATAATTACGAAAGAAGAGGTTTGAATGAAGGTCTTTTGGCAGCTCCTTTAATAATTACACCATTAACCTTTTTTATTTATTTGATAAGTGAAAAAGAAACTATTTATAAAAAGCAAATAGGTAAAATAGCATTATTTACCGTAATAATGTCTACAATATGGTGTGTTGCATTCATATTTTTAACTGCATTAGGAGGGGCATTCTCACATGGATAACATATTAAAAAATAGGATAAATCAAATTAACATATTCCTTTTTATAATTTTATTAATAATTATTTGTAATCTAAAATTTGAAAAAATTGATCGGTCATTAAACTCATTTAATTGGGATTTTATACTTTATTCAAATTTTTCAATTGTGAAAAAAAAAAATAATACAGACAATTTCAATAAACCAATACTAAAGGTGCAAATTTTAGATGTAGTTTTAGAAAATACTGATGACAATTGTTTTGCTTCAAGTCTGGATTTATTTAAGAGAAAAACCATAGTTAAAAACGATGGTACATTTTGTTCTGATAAAGAAAGAGTGCATGAAAAATTTTATCCTAAAACCATAGAGGTTCAATATTATTGTTATGATGAACATCAAAAATACTATTTAGATGATGATATTCCTTTTGAAAAAGTAGAAAAAACAGCAGGTAATATTCGTGAAGATTTGAATAGTAATTTAACATTTATTATTAATATATTACCAAAAGGAAGAGTTGCATTATATCTTTGTAACACAAAAACCAATAAAATAGCATTAATTCAAGTTTTTGAGGCATCTAAAGTTAGTTTATCAAGTATGGAAATTAGAGAGTTTAAAACCTGAAATAAATTCAAATCAATTTTAAAAATGTTGTATTAATTTATTTCGAAACAATAAAATAGTATATCCTGATAGTCACATGCGGTATCGAGAGTCGTATAAATAAGGGGAGTATTAAGTGCTAGAAAGAGCATAGCAACTAGTTTTAAATATAAAATTTATAATTCTATGAGTTTAACAATCCATTCAAACAGTAACATTCAAAACTATTTTTCGATAAATCAAAAATGCAAACAACAAAATTTTCCCGAAAGTTTCCTTCAACCTGAAGCGAGGTTTCGGGAGTTCCCGAAAGTTTCCTTTAACCTGAAGCGAGGTTTCGGTACGATACCGAAACCTTCCTTCAACCTAGGGCAAGGTTTCGGTATTAGAAATTAAAAAAACAAAAAAGTAACCCATTAAAACCATTATAGAATGATTCAATCCATCGAATTGTACAAATTACGAAATGCAGAATACCTTCAGTTTACTACAGATATTCTTAAAATAACCGCTCTAAACAATCCCGCATCATTGCAAGTTCAAGCAAAATACGATGCACTTAATGTCTTTAAAAACGACCTCGAAACACTCTTTAAAAAATCGACCGCAAACCCCATCACCGCAGAAATTGAAAATTTAGACAAACGTCGTGATAATGCCGTATCTGGAATTTTGGCAGTCGTAAACGGATTTTCGTATCATTTTGACCTCGCAATTGCCAATCAAGCAAAAACGGTTTTGGAGTATCTAAAAATATATTCGGGCAATATTGCCAACGAAAATTACAACGCAGAAACGGCAACCATCAACAACATGGTATCTGATTTTGAAACCAAACCAGAACTTATAGCTGCACTCACTGCTCTAAATCTTGTGGCTTGGAAGAACGAATTGAAGGCTGCCAATGCCGATTTTAGCACGCAATATATTGCAAGAACAATTGACCTTGCCACAGCAAGCCCAGACAATTTGAAAACTAAAAGATTGGAAGCCAACGCTGCTTTCTATGAACTTCGCAATCATATTGATGCCTTTGCAACCATCAGTCCATCGGTGGCATATACAAAAACCATCAACGAAATTAATGTTTTGATTACGCAATACAACGCTTTGTTGGTGGGTAGAACTGTGGCGCCAACTATACAATAAACGAAATTTTTTGGTTTTAACCAATAAAAAACCTTGCAGAATAATTTTGCAAGGTTTTTTTATGATTCTCAATAGATTCAAATACTGATGTAGTTTGACATATCTATTTGTATAATATTAATTGCTTACTAAAATATAAAAAAGAATGGTAACCTTCTTTCACGCAAAACAGTTTTTGTTTACAATCTCAAAAGTATTCCACCAGAAAACAACCTTAATTCATCGAAAAAAGCAGTAAACTCCTCTTCAAATTCTATATAAAATTCTTGCAACTCAACAATAGCTTCCTGCATATTAGCTCTATGTTTAGTGCGGTAATCCATTTGGAACAGTATTTTCTCTATTCCTGCAATTGTTGCATAACTAGTTAACCAATCTTGGTTAATCATGTATGGCATAATTGACTTAGTTTTTTCTGTTAAAATTTCATAATTGATTTCTAATGATTTGTAAAAATTTGCTACAAAATCTCCTAATTTTTCATCAGAATAAATTTTCCAATTTTTAGCCAAAAAATGATCGTACAAAATATCCATAATCACGCCCGAATAGTGCCCGTATTTTTCGTGTAATCGATGTTTGCTCTTTCGATAAACCAAATGAGAATCTGTGAATGTATCGATTTGTCGATGCAAAAGAATTCCTTTTCTTACCTCTTCTGGAAATTTCAAATAATTGTTGCCACGAATACCATCTGCCATAAAATTACCAATTTTAATAAAATCGTTATTTCCAGAAAGATAAATATGGGCTAGAAAGTTCATTTTGCTAATTTATAAATTTTAAATTATGAATTATATATTTTAAATGTTTTTAAAATGTCAATTATTATATTTGTAATCTTAAAATAAAATTAATAGCGTAAATAAAATGACTTTAATAAAATCTATATCAGGAATTCGAGGTACTATTGGTGGGAAAGTTGGCGATAATCTAACTCCTGTCGATGCAGTTAAATTTGCTTCGGCATATGGAACTTGGCTCAAAGCAGGAAGTAAAAAATTTGAAGTTGGAAGAAAACCGAAGGTAGTTGTAGGACGAGATGCCAGAATTTCTGGACCCATGGTTCATAATTTAGTCATCAATACTTTAATTGGTCTTGGAATAGATGTGATTGATCTTGGTTTATCAACAACACCTACTGTTGAGATTGCTGTTCCTTTAGAAAATGCTAATGGCGGAATTATTCTCACAGCATCGCACAATCCAAAACAATGGAATGCACTAAAATTACTAAACGAAAAAGGCGAATTTTTAAACGGTATTGAAGGCGAGAAAATTCTTGAAATTGCAGAAGCAGAAGCATTCGATTTTTCTGATGTGGATAATTTAGGAGCAATTACGATGAATGATGCCTACATGGATATTCATATTGATGAAGTTTTAAATTTGCCATTAGTAGACATTGAAGCCGTAAAAGCAGCAAAATTTAAGGTAGTAGTAGATGGCGTAAATTCGTCTGGTGGAATTATTATTCCTAGATTATTGAAATTAATGGGAGTTGAGGTTGTAGAATTGTATTGCGAACCCAATGGACATTTTCCTCATAATCCCGAACCTTTGAAAGAGCATTTAACTGATATTTCGGAATTGGTTGTCAAAGAAAAAGCAAATTTGGGGATTGTTGTGGATCCAGATGTAGATCGTTTGGCTTTTGTTTGCGAGAATGGTGAAATGTTTGGCGAAGAATATACACTTGTTGCTTGCGCTGATTTTGTTTTGAGTAAAACTTTAGGAAATACGGTTTCGAACATGTCATCGTCGCGTGCGTTGCGTGATGTAACTATTTCACATAACGGAAACTACGAAGCCAGCGCAGTTGGTGAAGTGAATGTTGTGGATTTAATGAAAAAAAATAATGCCATTATTGGAGGAGAGGGCAATGGCGGCATCATTTATCCAGAATTGCATTATGGTCGCGATAGTTTGGTTGGAGTTGCTTTGTTTTTAACGCATTTGGCGAATAAAAAAATCTCGATTTCTGCATTGCGATCATCATATCCTGAGTATTATATGAGTAAAAACAAAATCGAATTAACACCCAAAATTGATGTAGATGGTATTCTTATTGCCATGACTGAAAAATATAAATCAGAAAATATTACAACAATAGACGGCGTGAAAATTGATTTTGCCGAAAATTGGGT
>JAYWEG010000159.1:0-4241 GCA_043779445.1 Bacteroidota bacterium | reverse complement strand
TAATATGACTGATGATTTAACGCTACACAAAAAAACAGAAATTGTTGATTTAAAAGAATCTAAAAAACTCGAAAAATCATCGTATGAAAGTATAGAAAAAACAAATGGTTTATTGTTTCAATTGAAAAAAGATTTGGCAGATAATCGAAAAACCTATACGGGTTTAATGAATAAAGTGCAACGAGTTGCGATAGAAGAGCATCAGGTCTATAAAAATAAAGCCAAAGAAAATCAACGAAACGAAAACTCTGGTAAATCTGGTGGAGATAAATTAGTTGATGAAATATATAAAATCCAAACAGAGCAAGAAAAAAATGACCGAAAAAATGCGCTATTATTTTCTAAAATTGATTCTTTGGGTAAACTAAAAAAAGTAGAAATCAAAAGACATATTCAAAAAGCGAATTTCTATAGCGCTGAATCTAGAACTTTTGATGATAAAATGGCCATTTTAAAATTGAAAAGATACCAGAAAAAAGTTATTGAAAACAAACAAAATGAAACTGTTATTGATACAAAAGTTGCTACAACTTCAGAAATAAAAAATGCAAATTCGAATCAAAATTATGATCCTAATAAGAATATTAAGATTGAAATTCTTAAAAATCTGAAAACTATAAAAAATGGTTACTATTTGGTAGTTGAAGAATTTGTAGAAGCACAACAAAGAGATAAATTTATTCAAAAAATGATGGATTCAGGACAAGTAAATACAAGTTTTTTGTATAATCCAAACAAACTTTCGTACTATGTTTTCTCAAAATACTTTACTAGACTTGATGAGGCAACATTTGAATATAAAGCGAAAGAATCGAAACCCATGTTCGACAAAATGTTCGTTTTGCAGGTTGATAACGAATAAATACGTTAAATATAGACGAATTGAATGAATTTTTCGTTTACATATAAAGCATCAATAAAAAATGAAACAACTATCCATTAGCATACTCTTTTTTTTATTCACTACGTTTGGATTTTCGCAAGAAAAAACCACCAAACATACCGTAATTCAGGGCGAAACAATTTCTCAAATTGCAAAAAAATATAAAATTTCTGAAGAAGCGATTTTAAAACTAAATCCAGATTCGAAAAATGGGTTAAAAATAAATTCAGTTTTAAAAATCCCAAATTCAACTGTAATTTTGGATAAAAAATCCGAAAAAAAAGCAGAAGAAGTTGCTCAAGAGTCTCATAAAGTCGAAACAAAAGAAACGGTTTATGGAATTGCTAAAAAAAACAATATTCCCGTTTCAGATTTGATTAAAGCTAATCCAAGTGTTGAAACTGATGGTTTGAAAGTAGGACAAACAATTATTATTCCGTCAAAAAAATGGTTAAAATCTAATATTGAAAAATCAATTAAAAACGAAAAACTAAAATCAAAAGATGAAACGGTTTTTCATGAAGTAGTTGCCAAAGATTCCAAATATTCTATTGCAAAAAAGTATAATCTCACGGTGGAACAACTCGAAAAGCAAAATCCAGACATGACGGATAATTTGCAAATAGGCTTCAAAATATATATTAGCGGAAAAAAACCCCAAAAAATTACTATAAAAACTACAACTCCTGTTGATATAAAAGTAGTTTCTGAAACAAAACCAACAGTAATTATTTTAGAAAATAAAATTCCAAAAAATATTGAATTTGTAAATTATGAAGTAAAGCCAAAAGAAACATTATATAGTTTAGCTCGAATGTTTTCAATGAGTCAGGATAATTTGATAGCGTTGAATCCGGATTTAAAAAACGGCGTTCTTGAAAAAATGATTCTCAAAGTTCCATCTACAACTTCCGTAAAACCAGAAATTAAAAAAGAAAAATCAGATTTAGGACGTTTCATAAAAAATGGAGAAAAAAAGCGATTGGCATTGCTACTACCATTTAATATTTCAAAAATTGAGGGCGATTCTCTAATTTCTCAAGAGCAACGTCTCAAGAAAGATGCTTTTTTGAATATGACTTTAGATTTTTATGCTGGAGCATTAGTTGCCATTGATTCTGCTAGAACATTAGGAATGAATATAGATGTTAAAATTTTAGATTCAAAAGAAACCAAGACAAGTTCAAATGTCGAAAATTTAGTGAGTCAAAATAACTTGCAAAATTATAATGCGGTTATTGGTCCTTTTTACCAAATACATTCCGATAAATTAGCGAGTTTGTTAGAGTCAAATAATATCCCTGTGATTTCGCCATTATCAAAAGACGCCGGAAAATCCTATAAAAACATGTATTCCACAATGTCATCTGGTGATAATGTAAAAGATGCCATGTTTGATTATATGCACGATAAATCTGGAAATATTATTGCTGTTGTTGATACAAAAAAATTAGCGATCAAGCAATATATTGTAGAAAATCAAAAAGATGTAAAATTTGCAAGCTTGGACGAAAAAGGTACTTTGCAGTTAGAAAGTTTAAAGGGATTGCTTGTAAAAGACAAAGTTAACTATGTTATCATGGCATCTGAACGTACTGGATTGATTTTAACAACAACCAATGTTTTGCTTGCAGCACTAAAAGACTATCAAATCAGATTGGTGATTCTTGAACCAAATGCAACTTTAGATTTCGATGAAATTTCACTCTCAAGATTAACAAAACTCAATTTGACCTATCCTTCTTTAATTCGAGAAAATGAATCTGCGGGAGCCAAAATTTTCGAAAATACCTATAAAAAGAAAAATAGAATTTTACCTAGTCAGTATGCAGCACGCGGATTTGACATAACTTTCGACACCATGATGCGTTTGTCTCAGAACAAAACTTTCGAAGAAACGATTAATGGCTCAGCGACAGAACAAGTAGAAAGTAAGTTCGATTACGAAAAGAAACTTACAGGCGGCTACATCAATAAAGGAATTTTTATACTTCAATATAACCCCGATTTAACCATTATAGAAGCAGAATAATGACATCAAAAGTAACTTATTTAGGAGATTTACGCACTTCATCAGAACACATTCAATCTGGAACAATTATACTTTCGGATCCACCAGTTGATAACAATGGTAGGGGAGAAGCATTTTCTCCAACAGACTTGCTAGCTAACGCTTTAGGAAGTTGCATGATGACCATTATGGCAATAAAAGCCAGAGATTTGAGTGTTGATTTAATTGATTCTACCGTTGAAGTTTCTAAATTTATGCAGACCGAGCCACGCAAAGTTTCTCGAATTGGCATTATCATGAACATGAATTGTATCGTCGATGATAAAACCAAAATAATTCTGGAACGAACTGCTATGAACTGCCCAGTTTTGTTGAGTTTGAATCCTGATATTGAGAAAGATATAGCTATAAATTGGAAATAGAATATTTAGGTACAAAATTTTAATATAAATTTACCCAACTGCTTCTTTATAAACTTTCAAACAGCGTTCTCTAGCAAATTTGTGTTCCACAATTGGTTCTGGGTAAAATTTGGTTTCTAGTTCTGGAATCCATTTTTTGATGTATTTTAAATCTTTGTCAAATTTTTTTATTTGCTCCGTTGGATTAAAAATCCTGAAATAAGGAGCGGCATCGACACCACTTCCTGCTGCCCATTGCCAATTTCCAACATTGCTCGATTGTTCGTAATCCAGGAGTTTTTGAGCAAAATAGGTTTCGCCCCAACGCCAATCAATAAGCAAATGTTTGCACAGAAAACTGGCAACAATCATGCGCACACGATTGTGCATGTGACCCGTTTTGTTGAGTTCTCGCATTCCAGCATCTACAAAAGGATAACCCGTTTTTCCATCACACCATTTTTGGAACAAATCTTCGTTGTTGTCCCAAACAATTGCATCGTATTTTGGTCTGAAACTTGAGGATTTAGTGTGCGGATAATGCCAGAGTATTTGCATAAAAAATTCGCGCCAAATTAGTTCTTTAAAAAAAGTTTCATTTTTACTTTCAACTGCTTTAGCAATCATTTTTCGAATAGAAACCGAACCAAATCGCAAATGAACGCCTAACATAGATGTGCCAGTAATTGATGGAAAATTTCTTGTAGTTTCGTAATTATCTATTAATGTATCGGAAATATTGAATTCGGGTATTTTAATATTTGATAATTCAAAACCAATTTCTTGTAAACTCAAAAATGGATATTTATGAGATGCAATGTTTGATAATAAACCTTCGGATTTGAAATTTTCTAGAACAATTTCTTTGAATTTAGATTTCCATTTGTTTGAATATGGTGTATAAACCACATAAGGCAAACCATCGTCTTTCACAACTTCTGATTTT
>JAYWEG010000158.1:0-4253 GCA_043779445.1 Bacteroidota bacterium | reverse complement strand
AAGATTTAGCCAAAATAAATCTAGCCGTTCAAAACGATACTTTAAAAGACGAAAAAGTTTTAATAGATGCGTTTCAATATGCCAAAGACAAAAATGTAAAGGTGCATTTTCTTGGGCTGCTTTCTGATGGTGGCGTCCATTCTCACACGTCACACTTGCGAAGTTTGATAGATGCCGCAGAGGAATTTGGACTCCAAAAAGTTTTCGTTCATGCTTTTACAGATGGTCGCGATGTAGACCCTAAATCGGGAACATTATATCTCGAAGATTTATGGAATTACATTTACAAAAAAAATACAAAAATCGCATCAGTTATTGGTAGATATTACGCAATGGATCGAGACAAACGTTGGGAAAGAGTAAAATTAGCCTACGATTTGTTGGTTCACGGAACAGGCAAAAAATCTAAAGATGCCGTTTTAAGTTTGCTCGATTCTTATAAAAATAATATTACAGACGAATTTATTGAACCTTTAATTATGGTTGATGAAAACAATAAACCATTAGCAACCATTCAAGAAAACGATGTTGTAATTTTCTTTAATTTCAGAACCGATCGTGGTCGTGAACTCACAGAAGCCTTATCGCAAAAGGATTTTCTTGAACAGAACATGAAAAAACTCAATCTTTATTATGTTACGCTTACTAATTATGACGAAACCTATAAAAACGTAAAAGTAATTTACAACAAAGATAATATTACCGAAACTTTAGGAGAAATTCTTGAAAAAGCAGGAAAAAAACAAATCCGAATTGCCGAAACCGAAAAATATCCGCATGTAACTTTCTTCTTTTCAGGCGGACGAGAATTACCTTTTGAAGGCGAAAACCGAATTTTAAAAAACTCACCAAAAGTAGCAACCTACGATTTACAACCCGAAATGAGCGCTTTTGAACTCACAGAAGCCTTAATCCCAGAACTCGAAAAAGGCGAAGTAGATTTTGTATGTCTCAATTTTGCCAATGGCGATATGGTTGGACATACTGGAATTATGGAAGCCGCAATAGAAGCCTGTGAAGCCTTAGATCAATGTGTCGAAAAAGTAATTACAGCCGCTTTAGCCAACAATTATACTATAATAGTTATTGCAGATCATGGCAATTGCGAAACCATGATAAATCCTGATGGCTCACCAAATACGGCGCATACTACAAATCCAGTTCCTATTATTTTGGTAGATAAAGAACTGAAAACTATTCACGATGGTGTCTTAGGCGACATTGCTCCTACTATTCTCGATTTGATGGGAATTGAAAAACCTAATGTTATGACACAACATTCGTTGTTATAAATTTATTATTTTCAAACACTAATTACACAAATTAGCGCGAATTTTAACACTATTAATTTAAAACTCTTGCTAATTTGCTCAATTCGTGGTTTATTTTTTGTAATTAAAAGTTAAATTTTCGTTATTAATAGTATTACTATTGTTTTTGAAAATAATAATGTTATTTTTGTATTTGAACTAAGTTTAAAATTTAACTAGAAATCATTATGAAAACCACTATTTTAATTGCTTTTGTTATTTTTACTTTTAATGCAAAAGCGCAGCAAAAAATAAAAACCGAAACTAAAACTGAAAATAAAGTAGTTACAGATTCTTTAAAATGGAAAAAAGAACATTATGTAATCAACAGAGATTCGGCATCAGCAAACCCATTAATAGCAATTCAAAAACTAATAGGTGGTAACAGACGATTTGTAGAAGGCAAAAGCATCAAACCAAGACAAAATATTGACATTTTAAAAAAATTAGAATTAGGTCAACATCCTTTTGCAACAATTGTAGGATGCTCAGATTCTAGAGTTCCAAGTGAATTAATTTTCGATCAAGGACTTGGAGATTTGTTTATTATTAGAACAGCAGGACAAGTTTCTGCTGCTGCATCTTATGGAAGTATGGAATACTCGGTAATAAAATTAAAAACAAAATTAATTGTTGTTTTAGGACACACAGAATGCGGAGCTGTTGCGGCAGCAGTTCAAAGACCAGAAGATGTTCCAGGACATATAGTTACATTAATAAATGAAATAAAACCAGCCGTTAAAAAAAGTGCTTATTTACCAGGAAATGCAGTAAATAATGCAGTTAGACAAAATGTAATAGATCAAGTTAATAATCTTCGGGATTTAGATCCAATTTTACACAAAAATTATAACGCAGGAGATATTTTAATAGTTGGCGCAGTGTATGATATTCACACAGGTAAAGTTGAATTTCTCGAAGAAACGCTTTTAAACTTACCTCCTAAACCAAAAAAATCTGCTAATAAAATTCCTGCATCAGATGATAAACACTAATTATATTTATGAAAATTAAAAATTTTAGATCGAATTATAGACTGATACTTTTTGTATCAATAATATCAGTTTCAAGTTTGTTTTCACAAAACAATTCCCGAATTAACGACAATAACAATATAGGTTGGTTCAATTTTAATTCGACTTTTAAAGTAAGTTCTAAATTTAATCTAAACCTAGAATATCAGTGGCGTAGAGATGACTTAGTAAAAAAATGGCAACAAAGTCTATTGAGAATTGGTGTTAGTTACAACTTAAATCCAAACATACAGTTGAGAGTTGGTTATGGCTGGATAGAAACTTTTCCGTATGGAGATTATCCAATAAATCCATACAGTAAAAATTTTACTGAACATCGTATTTATGAAATGGTAACATTAAATAATAAGCTCTCAATAGTAGATTTTTCTCATAGGTTTATGCTTGAGCAACGATGGGTTGGTCGTTATTCAAATGCCGATTTAACCCATGAAGATGAATTTTTATTGATGAATAGATTAAGATATATGATTAGATTACAAATTCCACTAATTGGAAAATCAATTGAAGACAAAACTCCATATTTAGCTACTTCTAATGAAATATTTATTGGTTTTGGGCAAAATGTAAATGAAAATATTTTTGATCAAAACAGATTTGCAGTTTTGATGGGATATAGATGCAATAAAAATTTAAAATTCGAAGTTGGATATTTGAATCAAACTTTACAATTAGGTCGCGAAATTGGCGGTCGCAACGTTTTTCAAAATAATAATGGATTCATTATTAGTACAATAATGAATTTTGATTTTACAAAAAAAACATAAAAATTATCATCTTAATGTAATTAATTTTTATTTCAAATGCAAAACCTCTTAGCCAATATCAAAATACAAGTTAACGAAAAAATCTATGTAAAAGATCCAGAAACTTCTACTTTGGGGAAGAAAATTATACAATTTAGTATTCTTTTAATTAATGAAATTGGGTTTGATAATTTTACTTTCAAAAAATTAGGGGAGAAAATTGGATCAAACGAAAGTTCTATTTACAGATATTTTGAAAATAAACACAAACTGATGATTTATTTATCATCGTGGTATTGGGCTTGGATGGAATATAGACTGGTTTTTGCAACTTCGAATATTGAAAATCCAATCGATAAACTCAAAAAAGCAATTGTAATTGTAACCGAAAAAATTGAAGATGATTTAAAAACAAATCATATTAACGAAGCTGTTTTAAACAAGATAATCATAGCAGAATTTACAAAAACATTACACACTAAAGAAGTTGATGACGAAAATAAAGAAGGTTTTTTCTTGATTTATAAACGGGTTATTAATCGAATTGTGATCATGACAAACGATGTAAACCCAGATTACAAATTTGCAAAAAGTTTAGTGTCAACAATAGTCGAAGGCAGTTTACATCAACATTTTTTGAGCCAACATCTCAAAACAATTACAAATTGTAATGATGAAATTAGCCCAAGTAATTTTTATATTGATTTGATTGAAAGAACATTACAACCGTATAACTAAGATTTTTAATTTTTATTTCTAAATTTTTAATTCACAAAGATGTCACCATTAAAACGATTTTACGATTTACTCAAACTAGACAAAAAAGATGTGTCGCAAATATTCTTTTACGCCATTTTTGCTGGATTAATCAGTTTATCGTTACCCCTTGGAATTCAGGCTATTATTAATTTTATTCAAGCAGGAAAAGTAAGTGTATCTTGGATTGTTTTGGTCATTTTAGTAGTCTTTGGAGTTGCTCTTGTTGGAATCTTATCACTCATGCAATTGCGAATTACCGAAAACTTACAACAAAAAATATTCGTTCGTTCCTCTTTCGATTTTGCTGCACGATTGCCCAAAATAAAATTCGATGAGTTGTACAATACCTATCCGCCAGAATTAGCCAATCGTTTTTTTGACACGATGACCATTCAAAAAGGAAC
>JAYWEG010000157.1:0-4262 GCA_043779445.1 Bacteroidota bacterium | reverse complement strand
CACTTGGCATCTTGTATAATAAAAACTTAATTATCAGAATTCCATCTAAATCTTTACCTGCTAATTCGGCAATAAAAAGCCAAACGGTTTGTAGTATGAAAATCATGAATAATATTATAAAAACCGATGCAAATGTTTTTACAAAAGATTTTAGAAGATATTTGTCGAGTATTTTCAAAACTATTTAATCGATTTTGTTGGTGTAGTAATTTTTATATTTGCTAGACACAAAAGTAAATTGATTTGGGTCTAAAGTTTGATTGGTTTTGAAAGAATTAACAGTCAATGTGGTTTTTGTTCCGTTTCTTCCGACCTCTATCAAATTATAAATGTTTTTTGTTGCCACATCAATTCCCAATAATATTTCTTTGCGTTGGTCTTTTTTGTTATTCGGAATGAGTTTTACATATTGCACTTTTTTACCTTTCATTTCCTGAAGAATATCCCAAGTACATTTGTATCCTTTATTGAAAAAAGTTAACATTTTTGAAGGTGTTATGGCAGTTTCATCTTTTTCGTCGAATTTAGAAATGGTTATTTCTTCGTCTTCTGGATTAATGTTGTAAATTTTTTTTCCGTCGAACAATTTGGTAACACCCATTAAATTCAAAACATACATATTGCCTTTCATTGTAACATTTCCTTTGCTATCTTGATTAATTTTTTCTTTAGAATTATTTAAAGAATATTTAAAATCTATAACAATATTTTCATAGGTTTTGATTTTTTGTGTGACTTGGTCTAATAATTGTTTTGCTTTTTTATCTTTTTGTGCTTGAGCAGAAATACAGATAAAAAGGAGGAATATTATTTGAACTATTTTTTTCATTTTATGTTAATTATCTTCATTATTAAAAAACTGATCTAACGAACTCAAATCAGAAACATTTACATTTCGGGCTTTACTTCCTTCAAAAGGACCAACAATTCCTGCAGCTTCTAATTGATCGATTAATCTTCCTGCACGATTGTAGCCTAGTTTTAATTTTCTTTGCAAAAGCGATGCCGAACCTTGTTGTGCCGTTACAATAATTTCTGCAGCCTCTCTAAACAACGCATCACGCTCAGAAATATCTATTTCGAGTTTACTTCCGCCGCCGTCTTCGCCAATAAATTCGGGTAATAAATAGGCATCTGGATAGGCTTTTTGCGCACCAATATAATCTACTATTTTTTCTACTTCGGGCGTGTCTACAAAGGCACATTGAACCCTTACCACATCATTTCCGTTGGTGTATAGCATATCTCCACGACCAATTAATTGATCGGCTCCACCAGTGTCCAGAATGGTTCGAGAATCTATTTTTGAAGTTACTCTAAACGCTACTCTTGCAGGGAAATTGGCTTTTATTAAACCAGTAATTACGTTAACAGATGGTCTTTGTGTTGCAATTATCAGGTGAATTCCAATAGCTCTTGCCAATTGGGCCAAACGTGCGATGGGAACTTCTACTTCTTTTCCTGCAGTCATAATCAAATCTGCAAACTCATCAACCACTAATATTATATATGGTAAAAAACGATGTCCATTTTCAGGATTCAGTTTTCGAGATTTGAATTTGTCATTATATTCCTTGATGTTTCTAACCATGGCATCTTTTAGTAAAGAATAACGGTTGTCCATTTCAATACACATGGAGTTTAGAGTAGCGACAACTTTTGCATTATCGGTTATAATGGCTTCTTCGGTATCTGGGAGTTTAGCTAAATAATGTCTTTCGATTTTATTAAAAAGTGTGAGCTCTACTTTTTTGGGATCGACTAAAACAAATTTTACTTCTGCTGGATGTTTTTTGTATAATAACGATGTTAAAACAGCATTGAGTCCAACAGATTTTCCTTGACCTGTGGCTCCAGCCATCAAAAGGTGAGGCATTTTCGCTAAATCTACAACAAAGGTTTCGTTAGAAATTGTTTTTCCGAGTGCAATTGGCAATTCCATTTCGGCTTCTTGAAATTTTGCAGAACCAATAACACTTCGCATCGAAACCATGGTCGGATTTTTGTTTGGAACTTCAATCCCAATAGTTCCTTTCCCAGGAATTGGAGCAATAATACGTATTCCGAGTGCAGAAAGCGACAACGCAATATCATCCTCTAAACTTTTTATTTTCGAAATTCGAATTCCTGCTTCGGGAACAATTTCGTATAAAGTAACCGATGGACCAACTGTGGCTTTTATTTGTGCAATTTCGATTTTGTAATTCCGAAGCGTTTCTACAATTCGGTTTTTATTTTCTTCTAATTCTTCTTGATTTATGGTTATTCCGCCAGTATTGTATTCTTTCAGTAAATCTAAGGTCGGAAATTTATAATTCGATAAATCCAAAGTGGGATCAAAAAGCCCAAAATCAGCCACTAACCTCGAAGCGATGTTTTCCTCAATAATGTCTTCTTCTTTTGGTTTTTCTACAATAAATTCCTCATAATGAGATAGATTTTCAGGTGGAGTAGGAGCAGTGATTTCTAAATTTGTAGCTTTCAAAGTTGGCTCCAAATTGATGTTAGAAGAATTATTAATGGTTGGTTTTAAATCTTCTTTATTGATTTCGAATTGCGACTTAAATTTAGGTTTTTCAATATCTAAATCTTCTTCGTTAACAGCAAATTCTTCGAGATTATAAAAACTTCCAGTTGAGTTGTCTTGTATAGAATTCAAATCATCTGTAATGTCTTTTTTCTTTTTATGAAAGAATTCGGTAATAGCTTCGGGCGAAATTTTTAGTTTGAAAACAACATAGGTAACAATTCCAAAAATCAATACCAAAAGTGTTCCGGTTTTTCCTATGTAATCTTGGAAAAACAAGTTCATTTCATAGCCAATAGTTCCGCCAAGCTCAGGTAACGAAGTTGCGAAAAAGCCAAGAAGGATTGATAGAATTATGATTATAAATAAATCCCAAAACCAAATACTTTTGAGTTTTTTTGTAGCAACATCCAAAACTAAAAACGCTCCAGAAATAAAAAACAATCGAACAAACAAAAACGATGCAGCACCAAAACCCTTGTAAATAAATAAATCTGCTAAAAATGCTCCAACTTTTCCAAACCAGTTTTGAACTATTTGTTTTCTGTCTGACAATTCATTTACAGCACTTTGATCTTCTTGTCCGTAGATAAAAAACGAAATAAATGCCAATAAAAGCCCAACAGAAAGTAAAACAAGTAAACATCCGAGGATTATTTTTTGCTGTCTTGTGATTTTCCAAGATTTTTTTTCATCCAAAATGGAATCTGATTTTTTATCCGAAGTTTCTTTTTTTACTGCTTTTGCCATTCGATATGAAGATGCTTTATTTTGAAATAAAAATTAAAACGATAAAAATTTTGGTACATATATTAGTAATCCAATCGCAATAGAGGTCAAAGCAGCAAAAAAGACAGCTCCTGCAGCAATGTCTTTTATAAAGCCTATTCTGGAATGAAACTCGGGATGAATAAAATCAGCGACTTTTTCTACAGCAGTGTTTAAACCCTCAATACTTAAAACTAAGCCAATAGCCAGCGTTTGAATTAACCATTCTTCATGAGAAATATGAAAAATAAATCCAGCAATGGTTACTATAATTCCTAACGAAAATTGCACCATGACACTGTGTTCCGTAGTAACAAGTTTAAAAGCACCTTTAAGTGCAAAACCAACGCTTTTTAATCTTCCTGTAACAAATGAGTTGTCTTTTTGAAATTCCATCCCTTGAAATTATAGTGATGCTAAAGCGGCTTCATAATTAGGTTCGTTAGCAATTTCGGGAACTTGCTCCGTATATTTAACAATTCCGTTTTCGTCCAAAACAATTACAACTCTTGAATGTAATCCTGCGAAAACACTATCGCTAATCTCTAAACCATAATCTTTACCAAATTTTCCTGTATTGAAATCGGATAGATTTTCAACATTTTCTAGTCCTTCTGCACCACAAAAACGTTTTTGAGCAAAAGGCATATCACGAGAAATACATAAAACTTTTGTATTTACTAATGTGCTAGCTCTTTCGTTAAATTTTCTGACCGATGTTGCACAGGTTCCTGTATCAACGCTTGGAAAAATATTTAAAACTAATTTACTTCCAGCAAAGTCTGATAAATTTGCTACAGATAGATCGTTTTTTGTTAATGAAAAATTGATCGCTTTTGAACCTACTTTTGGTAATTCACCGTTGGTGTGTATTGGATTCCCTCCTAAAGTTATTGATGCCATTTTTGCTTATTTTTTAGATTCCAAAAGTAAGAAATTTTTTTTAGGAATTAGGAATTAGGAATTA